>CAUJFM010000048.1 GCA_963169595.1 Bacteroidota bacterium
AAGGTATGCCTATAACACGGGTTTTGCGTCAGGCGGGCAGACGTGCAAATTTGGAGCTTTGTGCTTCTAATGAACTTTAATAATAAATTGAAACTTTGTGCTCCGAAACCCGCCCGAACGCAAAGCCCGAAAACGTTAGCGTCCACTCCATCAGCGCGCAGAATGGCCGATAACGCGGAATGACCACTCGGGCAAGGTGTACGCGTACTCCCGGAGGTCTCCTCATCTGCGCGGCACAGCGGTAGAGGTCACCCTGCACCGTAGCTTTGGGACATCATGACCGCCCCTGACATCCTTCAGGAGATCAAGCGTCGTGTGGCCTTCGTGGCGCCCAACGCGGCAGGTGTGCAGGGTATCCGGGTGCGAGGGGTGTGCAAGAGGGCGGTCAGAACGATCCTCCTGGTCCTCTTTAACCTTCATTCGTTGGCGTACGCTCAGGATCCGTCCCTCTTCGTATCGGATGCCAATGGAAAATATGGGGTAAGGAATGACAACGGTGAGACCATCATTCCGGAGAAGTACGCCTCGATCTCGATCCTACCCGATGGCAGCTTCTTGGTCTTTGAAGAAGACCCCGGTTGGCCCATGATCATGAACCGCCAAGGCGAGGTCCTGGTGAGCAAGACGAATCACATCGCGAAGGTGCTGGATGCCTTCGACGGTCATTTCATCTGCCAGTATTACAAGGACGGACAATTGGCCGACCTGGCCGTGCTCAAGGCCCGGGACATCGTGCTGTTCAACTTCCCTTCGAAGTACATTCATGCTGAATTCGTGAAGGATAGCTGCCACACCTTCGTGAGTGCGCAGACCTTGATACCGGGAGAGCGACTCGCCGTGGATCTCGATGGCACGCCCCTGACCGGACCCGAGAACGTCCATTTCGATCACATCAAGGGGTCCTTTAGACCATGCAATGGCTATGTGGTGGTGTTGAAGAACCACGGCCATGATGGAATCCTTTTCGGCGTGTACGACATCCGCAAGAAGAAGATGATCGTTCTTTGCGATTTCTCCGATGTCGTATTCGATAGGGAGAGCGGATACATCAAGGCATTCGACAAGGTCAAGACCTTGACCTATGACCTCTATGATATCCACGGGCATCGCGTGCGGACCTGGGAGCAGATCGACAGCTCCCGGTGATGTGTGCGATGGGACTTGGAGGGCCTTCCATTCCTAGCCCGGATGTCGCCCCGGATAGATGAAGTCGTACTTTGATGCCGCACCGAATGATCCGCACACATGGGCACGCTGATCGAGAAACGAATTGAGCTGGCAAGGCACGATCCGGACACCGTGGTCACCGGCAGGCTCGGCATGGTGAAAGAAGCTTTGGGCGGTTGGGCCGTGCAGGCATTCACCCCGGCACAGATCCGGGAGTTCAAGGCCATCCGCGACCGGATCAGGAGCGGTGCCGTGCCCACCTATTCGCTGCAGGATGTGAAACGCAGGGCGAAGAAGCATGTACCGGAGTGATCGTGCATACATCCCATTCCAATACGCCCACCGCGTAGCATTCGCAGCAAACCAAGGACCATGCCCACCCAAACCCGACTCCTCTCCCTCCTCCAGCACGTGAAGGACCCGGAGATCCCGGCGATCAGCGTGGTTGAGCTGGGCGTGGTGCGCAGCGTGGACGTGGACGCGGACGGCAAGGCGATCGTGACCATCACCCCCACCTACACCGGCTGCCCGGCCATGGACGTGATGGCCGCCGACATCAAAAAGGAACTGCTGGAGGGCGGTGTGCCCGCGGTGGAGGTGAAGTTGAGCCTGGCCCCCGCCTGGACCACCGACTGGATCACCGATGAGGGCAAACGCAAGCTGAAGGAGTACGGCATCGCCCCGCCGGAGAAGACCGCCGACATCCGCGCCTTGAAAGGCGAACTGCCGGTGGTGCCCTGCCCACAGTGCGGCTCCACGCGCACAGTGATGCTCTCCGCCTTCGGCAGCACAGCCTGCAAGGCGCTGTGGAAGTGCGAGGAGTGCCTGGAGCCCTTCGACCAGTTCAAGTGCTTGTGAGCGACACGTGGGTGATCCCCGCCGTGTGCTCGTGCAACCGTCCATTTCCACCAACCCGCTGATCGACCGATCTTCGCTCCATGTCCTACTCCAAGATCCTCTTCTCCGTTGCCGATGGCATCGCCACCATCGCCCTGAACCGCCCCGACAAGCTCAACAGCTTCGACCGCGAGATGTCGTTGGAAGTGATCCGCGCGCTGGATACCTGTGCGGAGGACAACGCCATCCGCGCCGTACTGCTCACCGGCGAAGGCCGGGCCTTCAGCGCCGGGCAGGACCTGGCCGAGGCCATCGCACCGGGCACCAAGCTGGAGGATATCCTCACCACGCAGTACAACCCCATCGTGCGCCGGATCCGCAAGTTGCCCAAGCCCGTGGTGTGCGCGGTGAACGGCGTGGCCGCCGGCGCCGGGGCCAACATCGCCCTGGCCTGCGACCTCACATTGGCCGCCGAGAACGCCAACTTCATCCAGAGCTTCATCAACATCGGCCTGATCCCCGACAGCGGCGGCACCTTCACCTTGCCCCGGTTGGTGGGCTTGCAGCAAGCCTTCGGACAGATGATCCTGGCCCCCAAGGTGAGCGCCAAGGAGGCCGAGGCCAAAGGCATGATCTGGCGTTGTGTGCCCGACAGCGAACTGCGGAACGAGGCCGAGAGCTTGGTAGCCCGTCTCGCGCAGATGCCCACCAAGGCCATCGCCCTGACCAAGGAAGCCCTGAACCGTAGCGAGAACAACACCCTGGACGGCCAGCTGGACGTGGAGAACGAACTACAGAGCCTCGCGGGCCGCAGCTACGACTACAACGAGGGCGTGAAGGCGTTCCTGGAGAAGAGGAAGCCGGTGTATAGGGGGGAATGAATCGGACCCGTTGCGTGTCACGTGTTGGCTGCACCGAACACGCAACGCGCGATGGCCTGTGCGAGGCTGAACCCGTAACACATTCCTTCAACCTTCCGATCTTCGCCCTCGCACCTTCAGCGAACGCTTCGGCGGACCAGGCATGAACAGCATAACCAAAGTCGCCGTGATCGGCGCCGGCACCATGGGCAGCGGCATCGCCCAGGTGGCCGCACAGGCGGGGCACCAGGTGGTCTTGTTCGATTCGCGCCGCGAAGCCGTGGACAGGGCACTTGCCGACCTGCGGCGCACCCTGGATAAACTGGTGGAGAAAGGCCGGTCGACGGCCGAACAAGCCCATGCCCTCCTTGGGCGGATCGCACCGGCCAACGACCTGAAGGAGCTGGCCGGTAGTGGCCTGGTCATCGAGGCCATCATCGAGGACCTGGGTATCAAGAAGAAGGTCTTCGCCGACCTGGAAGGGATCTTGGGTGCGGATGCCGTATTGGCCACCAACACATCGAGCCTTTCGGTGACGGCGATAGCGGCGGGATGCCTGAAGCCGGAGCGTGTGATCGGCCTGCACTTCTTCAACCCCGCGCCCCTGTTGCCGCTGGTGGAGGTGGTGCCCGGCCTGGCCACTGATGCTACGCTGGCCCCCCGGATGATGACCTTGATGCAGGCGTGGGGCAAGGTGCCCGTGGCCTGCAAGGACACCCCCGGCTTCATTGTGAACCGCGTGGCACGGCCCTTCTATGGCGAAGCCATCCGCATCTACGAAGAGGGTATCGCCGACATGCCCACCATCGATGCGGCCATGAAGAGCGCGGGGTTCCGCATGGGGCCCTTCGAGCTGATGGACCTCATCGGCAACGACATCAACTTCACGGTGACGAGGACCGTGTGGGAGGCCTTCTTCTACGACCCGCGCTACAAGCCCAGCTTCACCCAGCAGCGCCAGGTGGAGAGCGGCCGCCTGGGACGCAAGAGCGGGCGGGGGTACTACAACTACGCCGATGGCGCAATGCCCACCTTCCCCGCAGTGGACGGGGCCGTGGCCGCCCCGATCGTGGAGCGCATCCTCGCCATGCTGATCAACGAAGCGGCCGATGCGCTGTTCTGGCAGGTGGCCAGTGCCTCCGATATCGACCTGGCCATGACCAAGGGCGTGAACTACCCGAAGGGACTGCTGGCCTGGGCCGATGAACAGGGCGCCGCCCATTGGCTGGGCGTGCTGGAGCGCTTGCAGGCCACCTATGGAGAGGACCGGTACCGTCCTTCCCCCCTGCTGCGCCGGGCTGCGGCCACCTCCGGACGCTTGGTGTGACCGGCCCGTCCGGGGACCGAAAAAGTATTTATTGACAAGTTGTTTTCCATGGAATTCTTTACATATACCTTTGCACCCCGAAAACAACCACTCGTCACGACCATGAAAGCCCAAGCCCTCACCATCGCTGCCCTGGCAGCCACCTTCCTCGTCGCCTGCGGCCCGAGCGAAGCCGAACAGAAAGCCGCCCGTGAAAAGGCGATCGCCGACAGCATCGCTGCTGCCGCTGCCGCTGAGCATGCCTACACTGTGGATGCCGCCAACAGCAGCGTTAAGTGGACCGGCACCATGCTGGGTGTGAAGAAGCACCACGGTATGATCAACATGACCGAGGGCAAATTGACCGTGCAAGGCGGTTTCGTGAAGGCCGGTTCCTTCACCGTGGACATGAAGAGCATCGCCGCTCAGGACAGCGCCTACGCTCCTGATGGCAGCAAGCAGGGCACCCGTGCCATGCTGCTCGGTCACCTGGCCAGCCCCGATTTCTTCGCTGTGGACAGCTTCCCCACCGCCAGCTTTGAGATCACCAGCGTGGAGGGCAACACCGCCACTGGCAAGCTCACCGTGCGTGGCAAGACCAACGAAGAGAAAGTGACCGACATCGTGGTGACCGAGGAGAACGGCACCGTGAAGGCCACTGGCAAACTGGCCTTCGACCGACAGAAGTACGGTGTGGCCTGGAGCAGCGGTTCCAAGGACGCCGTGCTGAACGACATCATCGAACTGGAGATCGCCCTGAGCGGCAACGCCGCCCAGTAAGCACCGATCCGGTGAAAGTGAAAAGGCGTCCGCTCCGGCGGGCGCCTTTTTCATTTCCCTCCCGCGATCAACGACCGATGAGGAACTCGTTCAACGGACGCATCGCGTGGTAATGGGCCATCACGATGTCCAACAGCTTCGGATCGGTCACCTTGGACGCAGGCAGCTCCACCGACCAATAGAACTGCTTGTTGGCCAGGAGCGGCTCCTTGGCGGCCGCCTCCTTGAACTCGGCCGGGAGCACCTTGTTCCGCTCCCCCTGGATGGCCCCGAAATGGTCCACGAACGGTGCGGCCGCATAGAGCGCCTTGAACTTCCGCAGGTTCGCCGCGATGTGCCGGCGGATGCGCAGCAGCTCCTCCTTCTCGGGCATGTAGGCCCCGCCGTAGATCCCCACACATTCAGGCCCCAGTTCGAAGTAGAGCCCGGGCACCCCATGGTCATGCCGGCCGGCCGCTGAAACGATGGCGGCCATGCGCGTCTTGTAGGGCGTCTTGTCCTTGCTGAACCGGATATCGCGGTTGATGCGGAAGATGGCCTCCCGCGGCGTGATCCGCACCTTGGGGTCCACCTTGCCCACCTCGGCGATCACCGCCCCCACGAAGGCCTCGAAAGGTGCCTTCACGTGCTGCTCGTAGCGCTTGCGGTTCGCATCGAACCACTCCTTGTTGTTGTTCGGAGCCAGCTCCTTGAAGAAGCGGTTGAAGTCGGGGGTGAACCAAGCCTTGGAAGTCGCCATGGTACAAGTTTAGGGCGGCATGGGGTGCCGGCAGAGGACCGGCGGCGAAGGATACCTTTGGCCGCCCATGGACCCGCAGGAACTGGCCACCCAGGTGGTGGCGCGGATGTACGACAACGACCCCTTCAGCCAGTGGCTGGGTATCGAACGGGTGGTGGTGCGTCCCGGCCATTGCGTGCTACGGATGATCGTGCGCCGCGAGATGCTGAACGGGTTCGCCATCGCGCACGGCGGCCTCACCTACAGCCTGGCCGACAGCTGCCTCGCCTTCGCCTCCAACAGCCACGGCATTCAGGCGGTGAGCGTGGAGACCTCCATCAGCCACACCAAGCCCGTGAAGGAGGGCGACACCCTGACGGCCACCAGCGAGGAGAAACACCTGTCCCGCGGCACGGGGCTCTATTACGTGACCGTGGAGAACCAGCGCGGCGAGGCCGTGGCCCATTTCAAGGGCACGGTGTACCGCACCGGCAAACCCTGGTTCCCCGAGGCCTCCATCCCCAACTGACCATGCACCACGCTTACATCGTTGACGCCATCCGCACCCCCATCGGCAGCTTCACCGGCAGCCTCTCCCCCGTCCGTGCCGACGACCTGGCCGCCCATGTGATCAAGGCCTTGATGGACCGGCACCCCGGTCTGGACCCGGCCGTGGTGGCCGATGTGATCATGGGCTGTGCCAACCAGGCCGGCGAGGACAACCGCAACGTGGCCCGCATGGCCGTGCTGCTGGCCGGTCTGCCGGTGACCGTGCCCGGCGAAACGGTGAACCGTCTCTGTGCCAGCGGCATGAGCGCCGTGGTGGGGGCTGCGCGCGCCATCGCCGCCGGTGAGGGCGATGTGTTCATCGCGGGCGGTGTGGAGCACATGACCCGCGGCCCCTGGGTGATGAACAAGACCAGCACCCCCTACGGCCGTGATGCCCAGTTGTTCGACTCCAGCTTCGGGTGGCGCTTCATCAATCCGCTGATGAAGGAGAAGTACGGGGTGGACGCCATGGGCGAGACCGCCGAGAACCTCCTGGACGCCAACCCCATCAGCCGCGAGGACCAGGACCGCTTTGCCCTGTGGAGCCAGCAGAAGGCCACAGCGGCGCAGGCCAGCGGACGTCTGGCGGAAGAGATCGCACCGGTGAGCATCCCCCAGCGGAAGAGTGATCCGGTGGTGTTCGCGCAGGACGAGTTCATCAAGCCGAGGACCACGTTGGAAGCCCTCTCCGGATTGAAGCCCGCGTTCCGCAAGAACGGGACGGTGACGGCGGGCAATGCCAGCGGCCTGAACGACGGTGCCGCTGCCGTGCTGGTGGCCAGCGAGGACGGGCTGCGCACCCACGGCCTGAAGCCCCTGGCCCGGATCGTGAGCAGCGCCGTGGTCGGCGTGGAGCCGCGCATCATGGGCATCGGTCCGGTGAACGCCACCAAGCTGGCCCTGAAGCGCGCCGGCCTCACCCTGGACCAGGTGGACCTGATCGAGCTGAACGAGGCCTTCGCCGCACAGGTGCTCAGCTGCACGCGCAGCCTGGGCATGGCCGACAACGACCCGCGCATCAACCCCAACGGCGGGGCCATCGCGCTGGGGCATCCCCTGGGCATGAGCGGCGCCCGGTTGCTGCAGACCGCGTCCATCGAGCTGCAGCGCACCGGTAAGCGCTACGCCCTGTGCACCATGTGCATCGGTGTGGGACAGGGCTATGCCACGGTGATCGAGCGTTGTTAACGCTCGCTTGACCCCTAAGAAACGATCGTCCGCCAACGGTATTAGTTTGGTCCCCCCAAAACCGCGTCATTCCATCCATGGCACCCCAGGAGCAGATCAATCTCTACATCGCCGAGCAGCCCGAGTGGCAGCGCCGCCTGTTGGTGCGCCTGCGCCAGCTCATCCACTCGGTGGACGAGGAGATCACCGAGAACTGGCGCTGGAACGCGCCCCATTTCGATCGTGAGGGCATCATGGTGGGCATGCATGCCTTCAAGACCTGCGTCAGCGTGTGGTTCCACAAGGGGGCCATGCTGAAGGACCCCCACGGCCTCTTCAAGCTCAGCGAGAAGGACGAGGAACGGGGCCTGCGCAAGTACAAGATCGCCGAGGGTGAGGTGATCAACGAGAAGGCCTTCACGGACCTGGTGAAGCAGGCGGTGAAGCTGAACCTGGCCGGCGTGAAGCTGAACGAGGCCAAGCCGGCACGCAAGGCGCTCGTGGTGCCCCCCGAACTGGAGAACTGCCTGAAGAAGGACGAACAGGCCCTGTCCAACTGGGAGGGCTTCAGCTACAGCCACAAGAAAGAGTATGTGGAGTGGATCTGCGACGCCAAGCAGGAGGAGACCCGCAAGCGCCGCGTGGCCCAGGCCCTGGAGATGATCCGCGAAGGGCAGGGCAAGGAGGACAAGCACCGGGTGGGCTGAGCCAACGCCCGACCTACGGCAACGAAAAAGCCCCCGGGAGCACCGGGGGCTTTGCTTTTGCTTGGAACGCCGCTCACTTCTCGTGGCGGGCGTAGCGCTTCTTGAACTTGTCCACGCGACCGGCCGTGTCCACCAGCATCATCTTGCCGGTGTAGAAGGGGTGCGAGGTGTGGCTGATATCCAGCTTGATGAGGGGGTACTCGTTCCCGTCCTCCCACTTGACGGTGTCCTTGGTGTTCGCACAGCTCTTTCCGAGGAACATGTACTCGTTAGACATGTCCTTGAACACCACCGTGCGGTAGTTGGAGGGGTGGATATCCTTTTTCATGACAGCACTTCCGTTGGGGCGGCAAAGGTAAGCGGAAAGTTGGGAGTTGCAAGCCCCTTTTGGACCGGCACACAATGATCACCGTCCGCGAACGTACCAATTAGCGCCCAACGGCCATCTTTGCACACCTTGAACCGCCTCCTCCCCCTCCTGCCGATCCTGATCCTGCTGGTGGCCCTGCCCGGCTGCCGCAAGGAGGAACTGTTCACCGACGACCCTTCCGTTCAGTTGAACTTCAGCCGCCAGGAGGTGCTCTTCGACACCATCTTCACCACGGTGGGCTCCGTCACCAAGCGCTTCGTAGCGCGGAACCCCTCCGCCAATGCCGTGCGGGTGGACATCCGCCTGGAGGGCGGCTCCCCCTCCCCCTTCCGCATCAACGTGGACGGTGCCTCGGGCATCTCCTTCAACGAGGTGGAGATCCTGGGTGGTGACAGCATCTACGTGTTCGTGGAAGCCACCTTGGGACCGGGCGGCAGCAACACGCCCTTCGTCATCGAGGACCGCATCCTGTTCAACACCAACGGGAACGAGCAGCCGGTGAAGCTGGTGGCCTGGGGCCAGGACGCCCACTTCTTCTACCCCGACCGCAACATCCCCGGATTGCCCGCCTTCAGCATCATCGCCGGGCTGGACGACAATGGCCAGACCACCTGCGAGACCGTGACCTGGCCGAACGACAAACCCTACGTGATCTACGGCTATGCCGTGGTGGACTCGTGCAGCACGCTGATCATCGATCCCGGCGTCCGGGTGCATGTGCACGGCGGAGGCGGCCTGTGGGTGTACCGCTGGGGCCGCATTCAGGCCAACGGCGAACTGAACGAGCCCATCACCTTCCAGAGCGACCGCCTGGAGCCGGCCTATGCGGACCTGCCCGGCCAATGGGACCGCATCTGGATCAATGATGGTCCGACCGGGAACGACAACGTGTTCGAGAACGTGGTGGTGAAGAACGCCCTGGTGGGCATCCAGTGCGAGACCTGGCCCCTGGTGCCCGATGCGCCCAACAGCGCGGCCAAGGTGGTGCTGAACAACGTGCGCATCCTCAATTGCAGCGCGGCCGGCATCCTCAGCCGTAACTTCAGCATCGAGAGCAACAACCTGCTCGTGGGGGATTGCGGCCAGTACAGCGTGGCCCTCACCGGTGGTGGCGATTATTTCTTCAACCACTTCACGATCGCCAACCTGTGGGCCTACAACGTGCGGCCGACCCCGGCGTTCTACATGAACAACGTGTACGCGGACATCAACGGAACACTGCAGGTGCGTGAGATCACGTCCAGCACCATCCAGAACGGGATCATCCACGGCACGCTGCCCAACGAGTTCACCGTGGAGTTCAACAACCTCTCCACGCCCGACCTGCTGTTCCGCAACATGCTGCTGAAGACCGACCAGAGTACGAGCAGCAGCCTCTTCGAGCAGGCCACCATCTACCGCAACCAGAGCCCCGGCTTTGCCAGCTCCGTGGACCGGAACTTCCACCTGACCGCCGGGTCCTTCGCCCGCAACCGGGGCATCACCAGCACTCCGGAGGCTATCCTGGACCTGGATGGTAACGTCCGCAATTGCGACGGCGGTGGCTTCGACCTGGGCTGCTACGAGTTCTGCAATTAAGAGCCTATTTGGGGTCTCCGCATTTGGCTACGCCATGGTCTTTGGCGATCATACGTCGTTGCGGACCCGTCATGTAGCTCCGGCTCCGCGCCTAGTCTGGTCACCAGATCCACATTGCTCGCTTCAAAAGGGGAGATCCCCAACAGGCTCTATGCGAGCTCCAGCAGGAACTTCAGGGTATCCACCCCATCGGCGTAGTCGTTGAGCGCAGGCTGTTGTGCCTGTCCGAAGGGCACATGGCCATGGCCAACGCGGCACTGGATGTGGTCGGCCTCCGCGGTGAGGCGCGCCTCCACCTCGGCGGGATCATCGTAGCGCTCGTAGAAGAGAGCGGCCACCGGGCTGGCCAAGGCGGCATCCTCCTTCAACAGCACGAAGCCGTTCTCCAGGAAGGGCACTTGGTCCAGGAGCCACAGGGCCCGCGTGTAGTCGTAGTTGTTGCCGTACTTGTTGTGGTGCACGATGGCGCTCCACGGGAACAGCCCCCGGAACACGCGGTCCAGGTCCATCCCGCGCGGGATGAAGAGCTTGGCCACATTGCGGCAGCCCAGCCCGAAATAGCGGAACACGTCCTCGCCCAGCGCCTCCAGTTCAGCCTCGGTCTCCGTGCCGTCCAGCACGGCCACGCTCACGCGGCTGCGGCGGACGATGCGCGGCAGATGGCCGAAGTAGTGCTCGAAATAGCGGGCGGTGTTGTTGCTGCCGGTGGCGATCACGGCATCCACCTCGCCCAGCTTGTCGGTGGAGAAGTGGATCCGTTCGGCTGCGCCAGGAGCGAAATGGTCCAGCACCTGCACCAGGGCCGGGATCAGCTCGGGGTCCTGCGAAGAGGTCTTCACGCGGGCGCGGTGACCCGCCAGCCACACGCAGAGCACATCGTGCAGGCCCACCAGCGGCACGTTGCCCGCGAGCACCAGGCCCACGGTCCGCACCGGATCACGGGGCGCGGCCAGCTGGGGATAGGCGCTTGTCCAAGTTCGCAAAGATGCAGGCTCCAGGGCCGCGCCCCAGGCCGCGAATGCATGCCGCACGTTCGCCTCGGTGGCCCAGCCATTGGTCAGGTGGGCCCGGCGCACCAGTGCATCCAGGTGGTCGTACTCCGGCTGGGCCAGTCCGATGGCGTGGCCCGGCCACGGCGCAGCGGCGCCGATGGCGGCCATCACGCGGCCCAATTGCGCCAGGGCGGCCAGGT
>CAUJFM010000049.1 GCA_963169595.1 Bacteroidota bacterium
TCTTCTGTTCGCTCATTTCAACTGCTGTCTCTGACATGTACCGGGTGGATGGTCCCTCCCCGTTCGGAAGGGCACGCTAAGATACCCTTTCCCACCCGGCCCCACGTCAGGTATTCCCCACAACGGCGCGGGTTGTGTTGATAATTAGGGCTTGCTCGGAATGGGGCGCGATAGGACGTTGCGCAGTATTCACGGACACAGCCTGCAGGCCAGAACACAACCCGCTGGCTATCAGCCGGTCAGAAGGAGTACGTAGCCCCACCGAGCAGCAGGGAGCGCTGCACCGGGTGGCGGTACCACCGCTCGTACTTGCTGGCGCTCAGGTTGCTCAGGTCCAGGAAGAGGCTGAGCCGCTTGGTGTATCGGTACTCCACCCCAAGGTAGAGGTCCAGGAAACCGTCCAGGTCCACCTGCTGACTGCCCACCACCAACTGCCCGTTCACCAGCGGCTCACTGGCCCGGTAGGCGGGACGCTTGCCTAGGAACTGGGCCTCGGCCTTCAGGATGAGCTTGTTGCGCACATCGTACCGCGCCCCGAAGGCCAGCTCGTAGGGCGGCAGGTTCCACGCCTCGGGCTGCACCTTGGTGGAGTAGGTGAACACGTCGAGGCGCGCGCTGAGGGACAGGCTCTCGCCCTGCCGGTAGTTCAGCTCGCCGCCCAGGTCCAGCACGTCCACCTGGTCGTACACCACGTCCATGCGGTCGCCAAAGGGCACGTTGGGCACGTTGATGAACAGGGGCATGTCCTCCAGCCTGCGGCGGCTCACCCGCACATCGAAGCCCAGGTTCTGGCTGAAGCTGCCGCGCAGGCCGGCATACAGGTCGTACAGCTTGCTGGTGTTCTGCAGGCGGGGCGCCCGGGTGAGCCAGGGATTCTGCCGGGTAAGGCTGCGGAAACTGTTCCGCTGCCGTTCCCCCTCCAGGCCCACATAGGGGATCAGGATGTTATCGAAGAGGCTGTAGTGCGCGTAGACCTTGGGAAAGAAGTGGAAGGTGGTGGTGCCCAACGCATCGATGTACATGCCGGCCCCCACGCGCACCAGGTAGTTGGTGCCACGGGTGCCCACTTCGGGGACCAGGCCGATCAGGGTGCCGTTCTGGCGGAACTCGCCCAGCACATCCCCCAGTTCACCCAGGTAGGCGTTGTTGTCGATGATGAGCTGACCGCCGTAGGTCTCGGCCCCGATGGTCTTGCGCCCCTCGGCCGTCACCCGCATGTTGGTCTCGCGGCTCTTGCTGAGGTTGCTGTAGGAATGGACCTCCAGGCCAACGTCGTGCGACAGTTTGGAGCTGTCGGTATACAGGCTGCGCAGGCGGCCCGCGAAGCCCAGGTCGTTGTACAACTGCTTCCGGAAGTCCTCCGGCATCTCCATGGCGTTCAGCGCATCCTCGATGCTGTCGTTGCTGGCGTAGCCGTAGTAGCTCACCCGGCGGCGGTCGTACAGGAAGCGCCCGCAGATCTCATGGTCGCGGAGGAAGTGCTTGTAGAAGGCGTCCACGCTGTTGGTGCTGTAGTCGCTCGGCCCCACATCGTCCAGGCCGCCATTGCTGCTGAAGTGCTTGGCATGGATGCCGAAGCCGTTCTGCCGTGAACGGGTCTGGTCGTAGTAGAGCTCACCCAGCGGTGTGGTGTACAGACCGAAGCCCGCCTTCACATAGCCCTTGTAGAGCTTGGATTGCGGGGCCAGCACGCTGAGCTTGGCCGCTGCGATGCTGTCCACCTTGGCGGGCACCTCCGCGCGCACCGGCAGCAGCTCGTAGCGCACCGGCAGTTCGGGCAGGATGGTGTCGATCGGCTGCGGCCGCAGGTCGATCTTCTGTGCATCGATCAGCGTGGGGCTGTAAATGCCCTGGATGGTGTACTCACCGGTGAGGCCACCACCCTGGGCCATGGCGACCACGGCGAGCAGGCAGCCGGTGAAGGCAAGGATCGTTCTGGTCATGGTCTTCACTGGCCGTTGGTGTTATCGGGAAGCGGCACCTCCATCTCCTCCTGGGCCGGGGGGGCCACCTGGGGCAGCTCACTGGCGTTGATCGCATCCAGTCTGGCCTGGGCCTGGGCCACCAGCTCGGGTTCTTTGCTGTTGTTGATCACGCTCTGCAGCGTGGCCTTGGCCTGGAAGCGGTCATCCAGCTGCACGTACACATCACCCAGCAGGATGAAGGCCCGCGCCTTCCAGTGGTCGTAGCTGGGGTAGCGCTTCACCAGGTCGAACACCTCGGTCTCGGCCTTGCGGTACTGCTTCTGCAGGTGCCGGATGTAGGCCATGTGGTACTTGGCCTCGGCGCCGTGGGCATTGGTGCTGGCGCTGCTGATGGACTTGAACTTCGTGTAGGCGCCCTCGGTATCGTTGCGGGCGAGCAGGCCGTGCGCCACGAGCAGTCCGGCCTCGGCCTTCAGGTCGGCCTGGGCTGTGGGGTTGGCCGCGACCTTCTCCGCCGCGGTCGCCGCTTCATCGGAGCGCCCCAGTTCCTTCAGGCAACGCATCACCCCGACCTGGGCCACAAGGGTGTTCTGCGGCGAACTGGCGCGGGTCTCCAGCGCGCGGAAATGGTCCAGCGCGCCCTCCCACCGCTTCTCGCGGTACAGGATGTCGCTGGCACCGAACAACGCGCTCTCCATGAAGTCCGGTGCGTTGCGGGCGATCACGGCCTCCAGATCGGGCAGGGCCTTCTCGAACTCGTTGGCGCGGTAGTGGCAATCCCCCCGGTAGAACAGCGCGTTCAGGGCATAGGCCCCGTTGGGGTACTTGGACAGGTAGTCCCCGAAGGCCCCGATGGCCTGCGGACATTTCTCCTCGAAGTAGAGCTTCTCCGCGCTGCGGTAGTACTTCTCGTCGAGGTCCAGCGTGGAGGGGTCCACGAAGGTCAGGCCGCGCACGTAGGCCTCGTACTCGGCCACGCGGCCCTGTTCCACGTAGATGGCCTCCAGTCCGGCCAGCGCATCGCGGGACCCGTCCATGGTGGGGTACTTCGTCACGATGGCCTTGAACCCCGCGATGGCGGCATCCTCACGGCCCTGCCGCTTATGGATCAGCGCCATCTGCAGCATGCTCTGCCGCACATGCGGGCTGTTCGCGTGCTGCGTGGCCACCTGCTCGTAGTAGCGCATCGCCTCGGCATCGTTCTCCAGGTGGATGTAGGTCTCGCCGAGCTGGTACTTGGCATCGGCCGCATAGCGCGTGTCGGGCTTCTCGGTGAGCAGCGACTTCAGCGTGGCCACCTTCTCGTTGTACTGCCGCAGCAGGCCCTGGCACACCCCTTTCTGGTACATGGCATAGTCGCGGTCCGGCGAGCCGGTGCGCATGGCATCATCGTACCATTTGATCGCCTGCGCGTTGTCCTTCATCACGAAATAGCAATCACCCGTGCGCAGCATGGCATCGGCGCGCTGGCGTGACTCGCCCTTCTTCGCCCCCACATAACGGCGGAAGGCAGTGGCGGCCTCCCCGTAGTCCTTCAGCTTGAAGTAGGTGTAGCCCATGCCGTACCCGGCCTGCTCATAGAGGTCCGTGCTGTAAGCGCCCGGCGAGTTGCGCAGCTCATCATACTTGCGCAACGCGGCCGGCAAGTCGTTCTGGCCGTAGTAGCTCTCGGCCATCCAGTAGTGCGCCTTGGCGTTCACCTCCTGGTTCACCGGATACTTCAAGGCGCGCTCGAAGAACAGCGCGGCATCCGCGTACTTGCGTCCTTCATAGAGCTCCACACCGCGGTCGTAGGCCAGTTTCTGGTAGGCCTCCTTCAAGCGCAGGTCCTTGTTCTGGATCTCGTCCAGCGAGGCCAGCGCTTCCTCGTAGTTCTTCGTGCGCAGGTACACGTTCAGGAGGAACTCGTAGGCCTCGTCCTTGCGCGGGGTGTTCGGATAGACCTTCAGGTAGTTGCGCAGCGCGGTGATGGCCTCGTGGTAGGGATCGAAGCTGAGCTCGTAGCTGAGCTTGGCGTAGTTGAACAGGGCATCCTCGGTGACCTTGGGGTCCTTGCCGATCTCGGAGGCCCGCTTGAACGCGTTGCGGGCGTAGTTCTTCTCGTTCAGCTTCAGGTAGCAGTCGGCCATGTGGTAGGTGGCCATCTGGGCCAGCGAGTCATCGCCATTGGCCACCAGGTTGAACTCGGCCAGGGCCTTGGTGCAGTCGCCGGTGCGGTAGTAGGTGTAGCCCAGGATGTAGCGGTCGCCGCGCTCCACGCCCGTGCGCTGTGCGCTCTTCTGCAGGTAGGGCAGCGCCTCGGCGTAGTTGCCCCGGCGGTAGTTGGCCTCACCCGCCAGCCGGTTGATCTCGTTGATGCGCTTGGTGTTCCCGGGGTCCTCCAGCAGCGGCTTCACGTAGCTGTTCAGCTCGTCGTACTTGCCCTGCAGGAAGAGGATCTCCGCGATGTAATGCGGCACCAGCTTCCCGAAGTTCTCGTCCTTCTCCAGCGAGCGGAAACCGGCCAGCGCCACCTCGTACTGGCCGCGCTCGTAGTGGATGTGCGAAGCGTAGTAGCGCGAGGGCACCGCATACTGACCCTCGCCGTTCTGCACCTCGGCGAACTCGCCCAAGGCCTTGTCCTTCTCCCCTTCCTGGAAATAGGCGTAGCCCCGCTTGAAGCGGTACTCCTCCAGGTCGGACGGGGACAGGCTGAAGCGGTCCACCTGGTCGCTCCAGGCGATCGCATCGGACCACTTCTTCTCGGCGAAGGCGTGCTTGAAGAGCTCGAAGCGCACCGCCCCGATGTGCAGGTCCTCGGGGTGTTCGGCGATGAAGGTGAGCAGCCGGTAGCCCGCGTCATCGTTGAACAGGCGCACGGCGCACAGGGCGCTGTGGAACTCGGCCTCCACCCGCACCGGGTCGTGCCGGTCGCTGATGCGCGCCACCACCCGCTCGAACTCGAACTGGGCGGCACCGTACTTTGCCTTGCTGTACAGCTCCAGCGCATTGGCCATGTCGGCGTTGCGGTGGGCGTAGTGGGCGGGCTGCTGGGCCGTGACGCCCAGGGTCAGCAACCACGCCGCGGCCCAGGCCAGCAGCAGGCGTCCGCCCCATGTGGGTTTGCAGGTCATCATCAAGCGGTCAAAGTTCTAGGCCGGGTGTCCGGAGGCCGGGCGAAAAAGGGGCTACTTATCCACGCGCAGGTGTTCACCCTTCGCCCACCCTCGACCAGTATCGTGCCGAAGCTTCCAACGCGGGTCTTCCTGCCGGAATTATGACCTTTGACGCTCCACCCTTCGTCACCCACCACCACGGACCATGACCGTACCGCCCATCATCCTGCTGCACGGCGTGCGCATCTTCCAGCGCGAGAACCTGGTGCTGAACAACGTGGACTTCACGGTCTACAAGGGCGAGTTCCTCTACCTCATCGGGCGCACGGGCAGCGGCAAAAGCAGCCTGATGCGCACCCTGTACGGCGACCTGCCGCTGACCGAGGGGGAAGGACACGTGTGCGGGTTCGACCTGGCCAAGCTGAAGCGCTCCCAGGTCCCCTTCCTGCGGCGGAAGATCGGCATCGTGTTCCAGGACTTCCAACTGCTTACGGACCGCTCGGTGAACGACAACCTGCGCTTCGTGCTGAAGGCCACGGGCTGGACCGATGCCCGGCGCATGGACGAGCGCGTGCAGCAGGTGCTGGAGAAGGTGGGCCTGGCCAACAAGGGCTACAAGATGCCGCATGAGCTGAGCGGCGGCGAGCAGCAGCGCGTGAGCATCGCCCGTGCTCTCCTGAACGACCCCGAGCTGATCCTGGCCGACGAACCCACCGGCAACCTCGACCCCGAGACCACCGTGGAGATCCTCGACCTGCTCTTCGCCATCAGCCAGAGCGGCCGCAGCGTGATCATGGCCACGCACGACTACACCCACATGAAGAAGTTCAATACGCGGGTGGTGAAGTGCGAGGACGGCAAGCTGTTGGAGCTGAGCGCGGCCGCGGCGGTGTAAGGCCTCGCCCCCCTTCTCAGAGCAGTTCAAGGATCCGCTCCGCGTTCCTGCGGTTGCTGAAGCGTTCCTCCAGCACGGCCGCACGCTGCTCCAGGCTCTGTCCGTTGGCGGGCCGGCCCATGCAGGCCAGGATGCTGGTGCGCATGGCCTCGGGATCATCGTGCACATGGCACAGCCCCTCCAGCCCCGTGCCCTGCACCATGGGCGTGTTGCACACCACATGCCGCCCGGTGAAGAGGCAGAGCAGCAGCTTCAGCTTGATCCCGGTGGCCTGGAAGGTGGGCAGTACGTTCACCTGGGCCTCGCGCACAAGCCGGTGGATCTCCTCCGTACCGATGTCCTCCCGGAGCTCCACGTTGGTGGAACGTGCCACGGCCCGGCGCAATTCGTTGCTGGCATCGCTGCCGGCGATCACCAGCTTCACCGGCAGTCCCTGGAACACCTTGCGCACCAGGAAAAGGGCAGCCTGGTCGTTCTCCGGTACACCCAGTGCGCCGTGGTAGAACGCGAAACTGCCCAGGCCATCAGGCACCTCCACACGGTCGCCCGCATGGAACGCCGGAATGTGCACCACCCGGTGGAAATGGGAACCGAAGTAGGCCTCGTCCTTGGGCGAGATGGCCAGGATGTGGTCCGCCTCGGCCAGCACGGGCTCGAACCGCTGCAGCTTGTGCGCTTCGTTGATGAAGTAGGTGCGGCGGAAGGTGCTCGTGGCGGCCTTGGCCAGCGCGCCATAATAGTCGTGCTCCACATTGTGGGCCCGCACCAGTCGCACGCGGCCATGCAAGCGGGGATCGCCCAAGGCATGGCAGCAATGCAGGCCTTCGAACAGGATGGGATGGTCGTCCTGCAACAGCCGCTCCACCAAGGCCTCGCTGCGGCGGCTCACCACCACGTAGGGCAGCGTGCTGAGGAGCTGCAATTTGCCGGTGCGGCGCGGGTAGTAGTGCACCGAAGCGCACATGCGCTCCAGGTCCTTGGCGCGCGGCCTGCCGTACTGGAAGCAGTGCAGGTGAACCTTCACCCCCAGCTCGGCCAGGGCCTTCACCTTGAAGAACACATCGATGACACCTCCATAGCTCGGGGGCGAGGGGACATCGAAGCTGACAATATGCAGATGACGTTCAGCCAAGGCTCTGGAACAGCGCCGCCAAAGCGGCCTTTTCGCGTTCGCCGTCCAGCGAAGCGGCCGCGAAAATAGCGTTTTGGCGCAGGGCCTTCCGGCGGGCCGGGTCTCCCTGCAGGGCACGTACCTCCTTCGTGATCAGGGCCGGTTCCGGGGCGGACAGGACCACCCCAGCGTCGTAACGTCTCACGATCCCGGCCACTTCCGGCAGGTCCGTGACCAGCGCGGGGATATGCGCCCGGAAGTAGTCGAACAGCTTATTCGGCAGGCTGAAGCGGTAGTTCAGGTTGGTGTCCTTGTCAAGCGAGAGGCCCAGGTCCGCATTGCGCGTGTACTGCATCATGCGCTCGTAGGGCATGCGGGGCAGCAGGCGCACCCGGTCCTGCAGCCCGTTTTCGGCGACCATGCGCTCCAGCACCGGCCAGGCATCCCCCCCACCCACCAGCAGCAGCAGGCAGTCCGGCAGTTCACGCATCGCCAGCACAGCCTCTTCCGCACCGCGCTGCACGTTGATGCCACTGCCCTGCAGGATGAGGAGGAAACGGTCCTCCGGAAGATCGAGCTCGCGCCGGGACGACAATGGCCCAAGCTCGCGGTGCATGGGGATGTTACGGACCACCGTGATGGCATTGCCGTACCGCTCCCGGTAAGCCTTGGCAATGCTGTCGTTCACCGTGATCACATGGCGCAACCGCGGGAAGATCCAGCGCTCAATGGCCAGCCACACCTGGCGCACGGCCCGTCCCTGCAGCTCCGGCACCTCCGTGAAGTACTCGTGGCTGTCGTAGACCAGTTCCCGCTTCTTCCAACGTGCCGCGAGGTGGCAGGCCAGCAGGGTATCCAGGTCGTTCGCCACCACCAGCGAGGCACGTTCGCGCAGGAGCAGGAACAGGAGCCGGAGGTTGTACTCCGCATAGAAGAGCGCACCCTTGCGGAACCACAGGCGCATGCGATGCGTGTGGTAGGGCCGCTGCAGGGGCGGACTGCCCGGCAGCTCACGCCCCACCAGCAGCACCTCCCAACCCAGCTCGCGCAGCACCGTGCAGGTGCGGTGCACCCGGTTGTCGGTGCTGAGGTCGTTGGTGACGCAAACGATGGCGCGGCGCATGGCTTTCCCCCGGAACGTGTGCACAACACCTTCCGGCCGGCGGTGAAAGTACCGATCGCCCCCGGGTAAACTTGCCGGCATCCATGCAGATCATCCGTCAAGCCGACCTCCGTCCGTTCAACACCTTCGGCGTGCCCGCCCGGGCCGAGGCCCTGGTCCGGTTCAGCGATGCCGACCAGTTGCGCACGCTGCTCGCCGCGCCCGACCTGGCCGGACTCCCGCGCCTGTTCCTGGGTGGTGGCAGCAATGTGCTCTTCACCCGCGACTGGCCGGGCGTGGTGCTGCTGAACGAGGTGCCCGGCATCACCGTGATGAAGGAGGATGAGCGCCACGTGTGGGTGAAGGCCGGTGCCGGGGTGTTCTGGCACGACCTCGTGCTGCATTGCGTGGACCACGGTTGGGGAGGGCTTGAGAACCTGAGCCTGATCCCCGGCAAGGTGGGCGCCGCCCCCATGCAGAACATCGGCGCCTACGGGGTGGAGATCAAGGACACATTCCACGAGCTGGAGGCGCTGCGCCTGAGCGATGGCGCGCTGGTCACCTTCGACCGCGCCGCGTGTGCGTTCGGCTACCGCGAGAGCTTCTTCAAACGCGCCGGCAAGGACCAGTACGCCATCCTGCATGTCACCTTCCAACTGACGAAGGCGCCGCACACGCTGAACACCAGCTACGGCAACATCCAGCAGGAACTGGACCGGCAGGGCATCACCCACCCCACGATCAAGGACGTGAGCAATGCGGTGATCGCCATCCGTCGCAGCAAATTGCCCGACCCGGCCGTGCTGGGCAATGCGGGCAGCTTCTTCAAGAACCCCGTGGTGAGCGAAGCGCTCGCCCAGCGCATCAAGGCGGACCATCCCGAAGCACCGACCTACCCGGCTGCGGAAGGGGGCGTGAAGCTGGCCGCTGGCTGGCTGATCGAACAGGCCGGCTGGAAAGGCCACCGGGCGAACAGCCACGGAGTACACGACAAGCAGGCCCTGGTGCTGGTGAACCATGGCGGTGCCACCGGCCAGGCCATCTACGACCTGAGCGAACAGGTGCTGCAGAGCGTGAAGGCGCGGTTCGGGGTGGAGCTGGAGCGCGAGGTCAACATCCTGTAAGCTTCCAAGAAAGCCTGCGGAAACGCCACTCCAGGCACACCGGGTCCGGTGCTGGTCCCGAAATTCGCCGGAGATGGACCGGTGGTGTCTCCCCTTCGTGCTGCTCGGCGTTGTGCTGGTGCTGCAGGCGTGCCGCAAGGACCCGGGCATGGAGCAGCCGACCGACACACCCATCGGGCCCACGCCGCTGACCCTGAGCGTTCCCAGCTGGGCCGTGGACACCGTGCATGCGCTGAACCTCCCCTACGACAATCCCCTCACGGTGGAAGGTGTGGCGCTCGGCCGTCGCCTGTTCTACGAGAAGGCCCTCTCCAACGACTTCTCCATGTCCTGCGCCACCTGTCACCGGCAGGAGAACGCCTTCAGCGACCCGCGACAGTTCTCCATCGGCACGGACGGCAGTGCAGGTCGCCGGCAGGGCATGGCCATCATCAATGCTGCCTGGGACCATTTCTTCTTCTGGGATGCACGCGCCCTCAGCTTGGAACTGCAAGCGTTCGGTCCGGTGCGCAACCCCATCGAGATGGCCAACAGCTGGCCGGTGGTGGTGCAGCGGCTGCAGCAGCACCCCGAGTATCCCGAGCT
>CAUJFM010000050.1 GCA_963169595.1 Bacteroidota bacterium
GCGATGCGGTTGCGGAGGATCCTACTTGCGAGCCAGGCCCACATGGTACGGGACTAAAAGGCCCCGACCTCAGCCGGAGCCCCGGACAAAGGAACGAGATCCGGCCGGAAGGCCTCCTGAGCGCCTGTTGGGCACCCCGAACAGGCTCTTTAGAAGCTCAGGCTCATGGTGGCCTTCAGCACCAGGTTGTCCGCCGCCTCGGGGAAGGCATAGGAGCCCATGCGGTAGAACGCCCCCACCCCGAAGCCACTGGTGTTGAGCTTCAGCAGGTCGTCGAGCTGCAGGCCGGCTTCGTAGAAGCCATCCTCGGCGGAGCGCAGGGCATATCCGCGGTGCAGGCCGGGCTCCGAAAGGGCGCCCCACGCGGCACTGGCCACCACCACGGGCACCGGGGCGAAATGCTTCCACTCGAAGAGGAGATGGCCGAAGCTGTGCCTCAGGTGCAGGGCCACGAAGCGGTCGGCCGCGAACTCGTTGGGCAGCATGGTCTCAAAGGTGAACTGGGTGGCCACAGGCACCTGATCACCATTGGAACCCCGCAGGTTGAACAGGAAGGGGTACGGTGCCGTTTCGAGCGCCATGCCCCCCATCGCGCGTAGGGTGAGGTCGCCCACCATGCGGATGCGGAAGGTCTTCTCCAATTGGCCGCTTACCCGCCACAGGTCGTACTCGCCCCCCCACAGGCCTTCCACCGCCCGGTAGGCCACCACCTGCAGCACCGGCCAGCGGGTGCCCAAGGCCACCTGCCGGTCCGGGAAACGGGCCACGCGCTCACGGAAGGCGAACCGTGCACCCAACGATACACCGCCCGTGCGGAAGCGGTCGTGCAGGAGCACCACGCCCTCCGCCGCAGGCTCGGCGTACTGATAGCCCAGGTTGTTCACCCGGTCCGTGAGGTCGGTGCCCAGCCAGACCTTCAACGAGCCGCCCACGCGCGCGGCCAGTTCCCCGCCGATGCGCTCGATGCGGTCCATGCGGTCCACGTAAAGCCAGCGGTAGTTCTCGCTGGTGAAGCTGCGCCGCGTGCCCGGGAAAACGAGGCCACCGCTCTCCTCCACGTCCTGCATGTAGTACCCCTTCAGCTCCAGCTCGCGGCCGGGACGCGGCTTGATGGTGAGGTCGCCCCCGTACTTCCACGCTTGATCGCCGAAGCCATAGGCGACGTAGCCTCCGAGCGAACCGTAGCGGGTCACCTTGTCGTTGGTGGCCAAGCCAAGGCCCAGGCGCAGGTTCTCGTACTTGTTGTAACGCCCAAGCTGATCCAGCCGCAGGTCCACCGGACCAACGGGCAGGCGACCTGTGGCGAGGGCACCCAGCCATTTCACCTTGGCATCGAGCTTCTCCGCCTCGCCGATGCTGTCGATCACCTGATAGGTGCGCAGGTCCTTGTGGTCCAGTGAATCGGAACGGAGCGGTGCCCAGAAGTCATCCTCGCGCCGCACGGCCATGCGGTCCATCACCAGCTCGGGACCACGCACCTCCTTGCGGGCGATCTCCGCGTCCAGCTCGATGTCGCGCAGGTAGGTGCGGCTCACGCCCATGAGCCTCCAGTTGTTCACGTTCACCTGGTCGAAGTACATGAACGTGTTGAGCTGCACCGGGAACCAGGCCCGGCCCTGCACCTTCTCGAACTGCTGCTGCAGCTTGATGTTCACCCCACCGGCGCGGTCCACCGGCTCGGCAATGAGGTGCTGTAAGGCATAACCGTCGGTGTTCACGTACAGGACCCCTTGCAGCGCATCGAACTTCTTCCTTCGCCGCGGACGGTAGCTGATCACATACACGGTATCCACGCCTTGGTACAGCGTGTCCTGCAGGATGAACAGGTACTGCGCCGTACTGGACGGACCGATCGGGCTGACGTATGTCTTCTCGTTGAGCACGATCTGGGGCGCATAGATGCTGAAGGTCTTCGTGGAGGCCAGCAGGGCCAGCAACGAGGGGTCCTTCAGGCCGCTCACGCGCATGGCGAGCACCTCCTCCTTCTCGGACGCCGGTGGGATGAAGCTCTTGCGCGTGGCGCTCTCCATCAGCAGGATGTGCTGCCGTTGCATGAAGTCGATCGCCTCGCGGTCGCTGGAGTCCAGTGCGGCCAGGCGGCCGGGGTCGCGCATCAGGGCACTGTCCACATCACCGGTGAAGACCGCCTTGCTATAGCTCGTGTAGCGGTGGGGCCGGTTGCGGAGACCATCGTTCTCCTTCCGGTTGGCATGCACACGCCGGATGATGCGATGGGCGGGGTTCTCACCGGGCAGCACCTCCACCGTGCGCAGCTCCACCGCGGTGCGCTGCATGCGCACGATCACAGGCGCCCCGGCCGCCAGCTTCTCGGTGTGCAATCCATAGCCCACATAGCTGAAGCGCACCGTGGCCGATGCCCCCGCCACCCGCAATTGGAAGCGTCCGTCGATGTCGGTGGTGGTCCCTTCGCGGGCGCCCTCCTCCAGCACGTGCACAAAGGCCAGCGGTTCGGCGGTGACGGCGTCCACCACGCGGCCCTGGATGAGCTGCTGGGCGGAGACGCGGACGAAGAGGACGGACAGGAGCAGGACCGCAGCAAGGCGCAACATGGAGGGCTGGAATGAGGGGTTCCGTTCCTAGGACGGGCGCAGGTCGCCGAAAGTAACAGCACGACCGCCAGTAACTTGCGGCCTCCATGCTCGCCCCCCTCCGCGATGGCCTCGAATGGTCGCGCAAGGCCACCCCCCGGCGCCTGCGCAACGCCGCCGCGCTGTGGAGCAGCTTCCAGCGGGCCAAGCGAACGAAAGACCCTCGCATCGGCGGACTACCCTTCAGCATCAGCTTCGAGCCCACCACCGCCTGCAACCTGCGCTGCCCCGAGTGCCCCAGCGGCCTTCGCAGCTTCACGCGTCCCACCGGCAACCTCAAACAGGACCTCTTCACCCGCGTGATGGACGAGCTGGGCGACGACCTGTGGGCACTGACCTTCTACTTCCAGGGCGAACCCTACATCAACCCGGACTTCCTGGACATGGTGGCGCTGGCGAGCCGCAAGGGCCTTTACACCAACACCAGCACCAACGCGCACTTCCTCACCGAGGAGAAGGCCGAGGCCACCGTGCGCAGCGGTCTTTCGCGCCTCATCATCTCGCTGGATGGCACCGACCAGGACACCTATGCCGCCTACCGCCGCGAAGGGCAACTGGCCCGGGTGATCGAGGGCGCCGAACGCATTGTGAAGTGGAAACGGAAGCTGAAGAGCCTCACGCCCCATGTGGTGTTCCAGTTCCTGGTGGTGAAGCCCAACGAGCACCAGATCCCCGAAGCCCGCGCCCTGGCCAGGAAGATCGGCGTGGACGACCTGTGGCTGAAGACCGCACAGGTGTACGACCCCAAGGATGACCACCCACTGATCCCCACGCAGGACAAGTATGCCCGCTACCGCCGCAACGCCTCAGGCGTGTGGGAGGTGAAGAACAAGCTGGCCGACAACTGCTGGAAGATGTGGCACAGCTGCGTGATCACCTGGGACGGCCGCGTGGTGCCCTGCTGCTTCGACAAGGACGCCCACCAC
>CAUJFM010000051.1 GCA_963169595.1 Bacteroidota bacterium
ATGGGGAATGTAGAATGTAGAATGTAGAATGTAGAATGTAGAATGGGGAATGTAGAACGAGCACTGAGGAGCGGACAGGAGATGGTGCAAGGGAGCGAAAGAGCAGAAGAGGCTGGTAGTGGGGCGTGTTCGGCTTGAACGACCGGACCCCGGTATCCACCAGTCTGGGGCTGGCGGACCCGGGGTCCGGGCATCGTTCATGTGGCGGTGTTTACGCTGAGCACCGTCGAAGCGTTAGGCCGCGGTGGCGCTGGCGGCGTCGCTGGCGGGGCTTTCACCGGCGGCACCCACGGCCACCACGCGGAAGCTGTACGTCTTGAAGCGCTCCAGGCCTTTCACCAGCATCCGGTTCTTGCCCGTTTCGGCGATCAGCTCCCAGCCCGTCTCCAGCGAGGGGTCGCCTTCGGTCTGGTACAACTTGTAGATGCGGCGGCCCTTGCTGGCACCCCAGCGCACCAACACTTCGCCGTGGTAGATGGTGGCCGTGGCCATCACGTTGAGCGGTGCGGGGGGCAGTGCGGGCGGCTCGGGACGGCGCACCACGTCCATGCCCGCGCTCTCGATCACCTCTTTCTTGCCCTCACTGGCCACCTGCACGTACGCGCCCAGATCGCGGTACAGGTTCTTCAGGTCCGCGAACGCGTTGCCGCGATCCGTCAGGGCCAGTTTGCTGCGGGTGAAGTTGTAGGTGTCGTCCGCCGCCTCCAGCTTGTCCGCCGCGGCGGTCACACTGGCCAGCGAGGGGTTGGGCGTGGCGAAGGCGGGGTTCCCCGTCATCATCGTTACGCTGTTGCGAGCCTTTCCCACCAAGGCTTTGAAGGTGACCCGCGTGAATCCGGGTTTCACGATGTACACGACTTTTTTCATGGCAACCTTGTTTTAGAGGTTTGACCCCTTGTTCGCAGGCGGTGGCCCCGCCGTTCAGAACCTCCCCTGCGCAGGGGAGTCCGCGCCCTCCCCCCGGCAGGGGAGACGGCCTTCTGCAACGCCCGTCCGGCAAGGGATGCAGCCAATTGCACCGGACCACCCGACCATGCACCCGCACAAGGGCTGCACGCGATCACCTGAAACGGCAATGCGATCACATGGAGCCGCGATGCGATCAAACCAAGCCGTGATGCGATCAAACCAAGCCGCGACGCGATCACATCACCCCGCGATGCGATCAGACCAAGCCGAGATGTGATCAGATCAAGCCGCGATGCGATCACATGATGCCGCGATGCGATCAGATCAGGCCGCGATGCGATCAAACGAAGTCATGATGCGATCAGATCAGGCCGCGATGCGATCAAACCAAGCCAGGATGCGATCAGATCAGGCCGTGATGCGATCAAACGAAGTCATGATGCGATCAGATCAAGCCGCGATGCGATCACATGATGCCGCGATGCGATCAGATCGGGCCGTGATGCGATCAGATCCCCCCGCGATGCGATCACATGAAGCTGTGACGCGATCGGATCGGGCCGCGATGCGATCGGATGAGGCGGCCGTTCGATCAAGCCCTGGCGCCCTGCGATCACCTCCACCGGCACCACCCGCACGGCCATACCATATATAGTGCGCGAGCCCACCACCACCGAACGGTTCCCGTGGCTTCAGCAGCAAGCCTCCTGCGTGGGCAGGCCCTGGGGGCCGAACGGTTGAAGGTCCAGGGTTGAATTCCTTCCCCTGCTTTGCCAACTTTGGACTTCGCCCATGAAGTCCAGGTCCATCCTTCACCTGCTCCTTGCGCTTGCGGTGCGTTCGCAGGCGCAGCACATCGCACCTGCGGCGGTGGTCCCTGCCGGTGGTGCAGGCACGGCCGGTGCGGTGCAGCTGCAATGGACCCTGGGGCAGGCCGCCAGCAGCACCTTCACCGGAGCCGCGGTGCTCACCACCGGCGTGCAACAGCCCGATGACGCGGGACCGCGTGTGCACCTGCGCGTGTTGCTGGAAGGCCCGTGGCGCGCCGATGCGGGCCTCATGGTGGACAGCCTGCGCACACAAGGCCTGCTGCCCGTGCAGGAACCCTACACCGCCCTGGGCTTTGCCGTGAGCGGGCCCCTGGGCTGCGACCCGGCCGTGTACCAGGTAAGCGGCCCCGATGCCATCACCGATTGGGTGCTGGTGGAACTGCGCCGGGCCGCCGCCCCCGAGGAGGTGCTGGAGGCGCGGGCCGCCCTGCTGCAGCGCGATGGCGACGTGGTGGCAGTGGACGGCGTGTCACCGCTCCGCTTCAACAGGGCCCCGGAGGCTTTCCACGTGGCCGTGCGCCACCGCAATCACCTGGGGGCCATGAGCGCCGATACCATCCCACCCGACACCACCACCGTTACGCTGGACCTCAGCCTGCCCACGGCCGCCACCTTCGGCACCGAGGCCCAGAAAAGCGCCAACGGCCGCCAACTCCTGTGGGCGGGCAACGTGGTGCGCGATGCACAGCTGCGGTACACCGGGGGCGCCAACGACCGCGATGCCATCCTTGCCGCCATCGGGGGCGTCGTGCCCACCAACGTCACCACCGGCTATCGCGTGGAGGATGTGAACCTCGATGGTGCCGTGAAATACACCGGTGACCGGAACGACAGGGACCCGGTGCTCAGCAACGTGGGCGGCGTGGTGCCCACCAACATCCGCAACGAACAACTCCCCTGACCCTTGTTGACCATGCGGCGCACGATCCACCTGTTCCTCCTCCTCTCGATCACCGCCACGCTGTGCGCGCAGGCCCCGCAGGCCTTCGATTTCCAGGGCATTGCGCGCGCCACCACCGGCGAGGTGCTCCCTTCACAGGCCATCGCCCTGCGCATCGGCATCGCATCCGGCGCGGTGAACGGACCGCTCGTGTACCAGGAGACCCATGCGGTCACCACCAATGCGTACGGCCTGTTCACCGTGGCCGTGGGCGGTGGCACGCCCGTGCTGGGCACCTTCGCGGCCATCCCCTGGGGGGAGGCCCCCCACTTCCTGCAGGTGGAGCTCGATGCCACCGGCGGCACCGCCTACCAGCCCATCGGCACGCAACAGCTGCTCAGCGTGCCCTATGCGCTGCACGCGGCCAACGGCCTGCCTGCCGGCGGCACCAGCGGCCAGGTGCTCACCAATTGCTGCGGGGTGCCCACCTGGACCACCAGCGGCGTTTGTCCGGGCACCGTATCCGAACTGCAGTGCGCGCTGGCGGTCCACACGGGCAGCCTCATTGCGGGCGTTGCGGCCGGCGGCGTGTTCTCCAATGTGCCCTACGAAGGGTGCCTGGCAGGGCCGCACCCCGGGCAGGTGGTCGCCTCCACGGGGGTCACGGGGCTCACCGCCACACTGGCCCCGGGCAGCTTCGATCCCCTCGGCGGCACGCTCACCTATGCCATCACCGGCACGCCCAGCGGCACCGGTACCGCCAGCTTCGCCCTGCACATCGGTGGCCGCCGCTGCACCCTCACCCGCACCGTGCTGCCCCTGCCGGGACCCTTCAACCCGGCGCTGGACTATGGCAGCGATGTGGACCAGGATGGCAACACCTTCCTCACCATCACCATCGGCGGCCAGGAGTGGATGGCCGAGAACCTGCGCGTGAGCACCTTCGCCAACGGGGCCGCCATCCCCAACATCACCGGATCGACCTCCGCCGCCACCTGGGTGCACTACAACAACGATGCGCAATACGAGGTGCCCTATGGCAAGCTGTACAACTGGTATGCGGTGAACGACCCGCGCGGCGTGTGCCCCTCGGGTTGGCATGTGCCCTCGGATGCGGAGTGGAACACCCTGATCGGCGAGCTGGACCCCGCCTACCTGCCGGGTGCCTCGGGAGAACAGAGCCCCACCGCCGGTGGCGCCTTGAAGGCCACGGGCACCGCCAACTGGCAGGCACCCAACACCGGGGCCACCAACAGCAGCGGCTTCAC
>CAUJFM010000052.1 GCA_963169595.1 Bacteroidota bacterium
GCGGATGAGCCGCCGCTCCAATGAACTGGCCCCCGGCCAGCCCACCTACCAGGACACCTATGCCTGGGTGCTCTTCCAGCTGGGCCGCTTTGCCGATGCCCGCACCTGGATGGAGAAGGCACTGGCCGGTTCCCCCGACCCAGACGGCGTGCTGCTGGAGCACTACGGGGACATCCTCTTCGAGCTCGGGGAGGTGCCGGCGGCTGTGGAGCAGTGGAAGAAGGCCTTGGGCAAGGAGGGCGCCAGCGAACTGCTGGAGCGCAAGATCAACGAAGGGAAACGGTTGGAATGACAAGGGGCGCACGTGCATCGGTGATCGCGCTCGTGCTCCTCGTCTCGGCATGCAAGAGCGGCCGGCCCATCGTGGTGCTCAACCGGGACCTGCCCGCCCGCTCGCCGGAGCGCATCATGGAGCGCATGCTCGCCGCGGACACCGCCAGGGCCCGGTACTACTCCGCCAAGGCCGCCGTGGACGTGCAGCTTCCCGATGGGTCCAAGAGCTTCAAGGCCCAGTTGCGCAGCGTGGAGGACAGCGTGGTGTGGGTGAGCGTAGTGCCCGCCCTGGGCATTGAAGTGGCGCGGATCCTGCTCACCACCGACAGCGTGAAGCTGCTGGACAAACTGAACGACCAGTTCTTCGTGGGCGATACCGCCGCAGCCAAGAAACGTTTCGGCCTGCAACCCAGCCTGTCCCTCCTCCAGCAGGCGCTCATGGGCCGCCCCATCGGGTTCGATACGCAGGAGAAGTACCGCTCTGACCGCGAGGATGGCTGTTACGTGCTCACCAGCCGGGAGAAGCGGCGCTTCGTTCGCGCGGCGGAGGATATCAGTCCGGCCGACACCTTGGCCCGCGACCGCGACATGGCTGAACGACGCCTGGAGCGCACCCTGCGCCGCGCCGAGGAGAAGGACGCCATCATCTACCGCTATTGGGTGGAGCCCGACAGCTTCCGGGTGGTGCGGGTCACGGTGAGCGATCTGGTACGCGACCAGGTGGCCGATGTGCGTTATGAACAACGGGCGGGTGCCGAAGGCCGCTACCTGCCCACCTTCATCCGCATCACGCTCAGTGAACCAGGACGCATGGCCACCGGTACCTTGGAGCTCTCCCGCATCTCCACCGAAGGCCCGCTGCAGGTCCCGTTCAAGATCCCCGAGAAGTATGTGCCCATGCCCTGAGCCCCGCCACTTCCGGCAACTGGCCGCACTGCTGCTCCTGCTGCTGGTGCCCCTGTTCTCCATGGGGCAGAGCCGCAAGGAGCTGGAGAAGAAGCGCGAGGCCCTCGACAAGCAGATCAAGACCACCACCGCCCTCATCGATCAGGCGCGGAAGGAGCAGCGCGTCACCCAGCAGCAGCTGCAGTTGCTCGAAAGCCAGATCCAGGCCCGGGAGCAGCTGATCCGCGCCATGAACGGGGAGCTGCGCCAGGTGGACCAGCGGATCCAGGAGGACGAGGAGATGGTCACTTCGCTGCGCAAGGACCTGGTGGAGCTGAAGGAGGAGTATGCCCGTATGGTGCAGTTCGCCTACCGCAACCGCAGTTCCTACGACCGCCTCAGCTACCTGTTCGCGGCGAACAGCTTCCAGCAGGCCTTCAAGCGCAGCCGCTACCTCAACCAGATCGCCGAGCAGCGGGTGCGGCAGGCGGCCCTCATCGCCGAGACCCAGGCGTCCATCGAGGACAGGCTGGCGGCCCTGCGCGAGCAGCGTGAGGCCAAGAACCGCATCATGGCCGAGGAACAGGCCGAGAAGCAGAAGCTGGCCGCTGACCGCAACGGTCAGCAGAGCGCACTGGCCAGCCTCAAGAAGGAGGAGGGACGCCTGCGGGAGACCCAGCGTCGCCAGCAGAAGCAGCGGAACGACCTGGATGCCGCCATCCGCAAGGCCATTGAGGAGAGCATGCGGAAGGAGACCAAGCCGGCCGCCAAAGGGGGAAGTGCAGGCACCGGTGGGTCAACGGCCAAACTAGAGGTCACCCTCACCCCTGAGGCCAAGGAGCTCAACGCCGACTTCGAAAAGAACAAGGGGAAGCTCCCCTGGCCGGTGGAGAAGGGCGTCATCACCAGTCGCTACGGCAAGCAGCCGCACCCCGTGCTGCCCGGCATCGTCATCGAGAACAACGGCATCGACATCACCACCGAGAAGGGGGCCGGCGTGCGCGCCGTGTTCCGGGGCGAGGTGAGCAGCGTGATCGTGATCCCCGGCGCGGGCAAGGCGGTCATTGTCAGCCACGGGGCCTACCGCACCGTGTACAGCAACCTGCGCGACGTGTCCGTGGTGAAGGGGCAGAAAGTGGAGACCAAGCAGGTGGTGGGCACGGTGCTCACCGACGACAATGGCTCGGTGGCGCACATCGAGATCTGGAAGATCACCAGCGAGGGGCTGGTGAAGGTGGACCCCGCCCTGTGGATCTACCGTTGAAGCCCGGGCGGATCGGTTACCTTTGACGCGGCCGCGGTCACGTACCATTCTGATCGGCAGGCCACTGGCAATGGGCAAGTTCGGCATGACGGAGATCGTCCTGATCCTTTTGGTGGTCCTGCTCCTGTTCGGCGGGAAGAAGATCCCCGAGCTCATGAAGGGCCTGGGGAAGGGTATCCGGGAGTTCAAGGATGCCAGCAAGGGGGAAGAGAAGACCCCTGAGTAGTCCACCTAGGATCCAGTGCGGGGCGTGAGCACCACGAAGACCTTTGCCGAGGCCCGGGAAGCCCTTGCCCAAGGGGCCACCGTGAGCCGTTCCGTGGAGTCCGCATTGCGGTCCGCGAAGGAGCACCAGGGGCTGAACGCCTTCCTGGAGCTGTTCGATGAGAGCGCCATGGCCCAAGCCGCGCGCGTGGATGAACGCGTGAAGCGCGGCGAGGCGGGTCCGCTGGCCGGTCTCCTCCTCAGCATCAAGGACAACATCTGCTACAAGGACCACAAGGTCAGCGCTTCCTCCAAGATCCTGGAAGGCTTCACCAGCCTCTACAGCGCCACCGTGGTGGAACGATTGCTCGCTGCCGATGCCGTGATCATCGGCCGCACCAACTGCGACGAGTTCGCCATGGGCAGCAGCAATGAGAACAGTGCTTTCGGCAAGGTGTTGAACCCGGTGAACACCAGCATGGTACCCGGCGGGAGCAGTGGCGGTGCGGCGGCCAGCGTGGCGGCTGGCATCGTGCACGCCGCCCTCGGCAGCGATACCGGCGGGTCCATCCGCCAGCCCGCCTCCTTCACCGGCACTGTGGGGTTGAAGCCCACCTACGGCCGCGTGAGCCGGTACGGCCTCATCGCCTTTGCCAGCAGTTTCGACCAGATCGGACCCTTCGCGCACACCGTGGACGACGTCACCGCGGTGTATCAGGCCATGGCCGGCCAGGACCCGCGCGACAGCACCACCAGCCGTCGCCCGCAGGAGCCCATCGCGCTGGAGCATCCCGGCAAGCTGCGCATCGGCTACTTCCGCGAGGGACTGGAACGTCCCGGCATGGACCCCGAAGTGGTGGCCCATCTGCAGGCGCACATCGACCGCTTGAAGGCCGAGGGGCATGTGGTGGAGCCCGTGGAGGTCCCCCTGCTGGACCACCAGGTGCCCACCTACTACATCCTCGCCACCGCCGAGGCCAGCAGCAACCTGGCCCGGTTCGACGGCATCCACTTCGGCCACCGCAGCAAGGCGGCCAAAGGGGTGGAGGAGACCTACCGCCTGAGCCGTTCGGAAGGCTTCGGGCCCGAGGTGAAGCGCCGCATCCTGCTCGGCACCTTCGTGCTCAGCGCGGGCTATTACGATGCCTACTATGCCCAGGCCCAGCGGGTGCGCCGCATCCTGCGTGACCGGACGCTGGAGGCCTGTGCCAGCTACGATCTGCTGCTGGGGCCCACCTGTCCCACCACGGCCTTTGCCCATGGTGCCGTCACCGATCCGGTGGCCATGTACCTGCAGGACATCTTCACGGTGCAGGCGAACCTGGCGGGCACCCCGGCCATCAGCCTGCCCACGGGCACGCACAGCAACGGACTGCCTTTCGGCATCCAGCTCATGGCCGCACCCTTCGCCGAAGCGAAGTTGCTGGCCGCCGCCCAGCACCTGTTCTGATCGGAGGCTGCTAGCCTTCCTTCCGTTCCTTCTCGCGCTTCTGTGGCTGCAGCGGGTTGGCCATCACCTCGCGGTAATGCTCACGGTTCCGCTTGATGTCGCAGGCCATCCACACGGCCGCGCGGAAGCTGCCCTCATCGGCCACACCCTGTCCGGCAATGTCCAGTCCGGTGCCATGGTCGGGGCTGGTGCGCACCACGGGCAGGCCGGCCGTCACGTTCACCCCATGGCCGAAGCTCAGCGCCTTGAAGGGCGCCAGGCCTTGGTCATGGTACATGGCCAGCACACCGTCGAAGTGCTTGTAGCCACCGCTGCCAAAGAAGCCATCGGCCGCGTAGGGTCCCATGGCCTTGATGCCTTCCTCGTTGAGCCGGCGCACGGCCGGTGCGATGCGCTCCTTGTCCTCGCTCCCCAAGGTGCCACCATCGCCCGCATGCGGGTTCAGGCCCAGCACGGCGATGCGGGGTTCCAGCACACCGAAGTCGCGCAGCAGGCTCTGGTGTAGCAAACGGGCCTTGGTGAGGATCCTGTCGGTGGTGATGGCCGCGGGCACGTCCTTCAGGGGGATGTGGCCCGTGACCGTGCCCACGCGCAGCCCTTCGCCCACCAGCACCATCAGCACCTCGCTGTCGCTGCCGGCCATCTGCTGCAGGAACTCGGTATGCCCGGGATAGGCGAAGCCCGCCTGCTGCATGCTGTGCTTATCGATCGGGGCGGTCACCAGCACGTCCACCTTGCCGCTGGCCAGGTCCTGCGCTGCGGCCTCCAGGCTCTTGATGGCATAGCTGGCCAGCTGACCGGAGGGTTTGCCCAGTTCGATGGCGATGTCCTCCTCCCACACGTTCACCAGATTGAGTTTCTTCGGCAGGGCCTCACGGGCGTCGCTCACCCGGTGGAATTGGACCTCATCGAGCTTCAGGGCCTTGCGATGGAAGCTCACGGTGTGTGCCGACGCATACAGCACCGGGGTGATGTCCTGCAGGATGCGGGTGTCCTCGAAGCACTTCAGGACCACCTCGAGGCCGATGCCGTTGAGGTCGCCGCAGCTGATACCGACGCGGATTGGGGGGCGGGTTTCGCTCATGGGTCGCTGGGCACGCCGCAGGGGCGGTGTGCTGGTGTGATCAGCGCTTCGCGCGCTGCTTGATGAACTGGTAGAACAGGCGCACGCCAACACCAGTGCCACCCTTGGTGCGGTAACTGTCCTTGCGGGTCAGGAAGGCCGGTCCGGCGATGTCCAGGTGGATGTAGGGGTGCGTGGTGAAGCGGGCCAGGAACTTGCCGGCGGTCTGCGCACCGGCCAGGTCGCTGCCGAGGTTCTTGATATCGGCCACGTCGCTCTTGATCTCCTCATCGTATTCGTCCCAGAAGGGCAGGCGTGCGGTGCGTTCGTACACGTGCTGACCGACGGCCTCCAAGCGGTGGAACTCGCTGTCGGGGGCGGTGCCCATCACAGCGGTGCCGTACGTGCCGATGGCCCGCATGGCCGCCCCGGTCAGGGTGGCGATGGTCATCACCAGCTCCGGCTTGTAGCGCTCGCCGTAGCTCAGCGCATCGGCCAGGATCAGCCGTCCTTCGGCATCGGTGTTCAGCACCTCCACGGTGAGCCCGCTGTGCATGCGCAGCACATCGCCGGGCGCGTAGGCATTGCCGCCGGGCCGGTTGTCCGTGGCGGGGATCAGGCCCACCACGTGCACGGGCAGCTCACGTTTGGCAACCAGGGCCATGGCACACGCCACGGCCGCCGCGCCGGACATGTCGCACTTCATCTGGTCCATGCTGTTGGGCGTGGGCTTCAGGCTGAGGCCGCCCGTGTCGTACACCACACCCTTGCCCACCAGCAGCAGCGGGCGCTTGTTCACCGCGTCCTTCGGCTTCCATTCCAGGATGCTGAAGGTGGGCGGGTCCACGCTGCCCTTGTTCACCGCCAGCAGGCCGCCCATGCCCAGCGCTTCGATCTGCGCCTTGTCCAGCACCTGCACCTTGAACCCGCTGTTGCGGCTCAGGTTCCTGATCTCTGCGGCCAGTTGGGTGGCGTTCAGGAAGCTCACGGGCTCGTTCACCAGATCGCGTGCGGTCCACACCGCCTCGCACAGGTCGCTCAGCTCCTCCACGGCATCGGCGCTCACCTCCTTGGAAACGAGGCTCACCTTCTCCAAGGTGGGGGCGCCCTGCGCATCGGTCTTGTACTTGCGGAAGGCATAGCTGCCCAGCATGGCGCCCTCGGCCAGTGCCAGGGTCAGTTCGGCATCGTCCACCAGCCCGATCACCTGGGCCTCGGCGCGCCTGGCGCCGTTCAATCGGGCGGCCATGGCATCACCGGCCTTGCGGGCCTTTTCCAGCTGCAGGTGGCGGTCGCCGGAGCGCACTAGGTGGGCCATCACCAGCCGCCCGCTCACGTCGCAGATGGCCACGGACGGGTCGGCCTCGAGCTGTTCGTTCAGGTATTGGCGGTCGCTGCGCTCCAGGTCGATGTGGCGCAGTTGGGCGAGGTCGTCCACGATCACCAGGGTGTCGCGTGAGGCGGAAGGCCGGGTGCTCTTGGTC
>CAUJFM010000053.1 GCA_963169595.1 Bacteroidota bacterium
GATGGTGTTCACCTGATCGAAACCGGAATCGAGCACGCCGATGAGCATGCCCTGACCTTTCGCCTCGATCTCGTGCAACAGGTGCGCATTGATCATCGCCACCTGGGTGAAGGAGGCGCCATAATCCCCGGTCCCACCACCGCCGCCGCGCTCCTCCGGCACCAGGGGCGCCATGAACTTGTCCGGTGCGGGTGCCTCGCCGCTCACCCGGAAGGTGGAACGGACCACCTGCACATAGGGCAGGGCCTGGATGGCCAGCAGGGCCTCCGTATCGCTGGTGCGGATGGTGATGGCATTGAACCACTTGCTGCGATTCACCAGTTGGACCTCGCCTGTGGCCAGAACCCCGGTGATGTAAGCCGGGTCCACCGGAAGGTCAAGCTCGTCGATGGAGATGCCCTGCGCCGCCCGGCGGGCAATGGCCCGGGCGGACAGGAACTGCTCGGGGGCGTCCACCGAATAGGGTGTGTTCACCTTGTCCGTGAACTGCACCCAGTAGGTGTCGGGCGCGGTCTGTGCTCCTGCCACCAAGACCTGGGCCAGCGCAAGAAAAAGGATGATCGTTCGCATGTGCTTATTCCTGACCGTAGGCCAAGGCCACCATGTCCAGCCTGAATCCAACGACGCCGGTGGTCTGTGTGTTCGTCTCCTCCCAATACTTGCTCACCAGGCCGACCCCCTTCGCATAGCGCTCCTCGAAATTGCGCGTGATGACCGGGTTGGGCAGCTGGGTATTGCGCACGAGCACGGTGGAGCCCCACGACAGGGAGTCCGTGGACCACCCAGAACCCACCTCACGGTGCGCCACCAGCAGTTCCTGATCGGTATTGGTGGCGTTGATGTCCCAGGTACGCCCTTCGCGCACGGGGAAGGAGAGCTTCAGCCTGCGCTTGTTCTCCTCGGTCATCTCCGACACGGTGTTGCTCACCGTGAAGGACCACACATCACGCACTACCCATTCCCCCTCCGTATTCAGCACGGAACGGAGCAGCCGGTAGGCCGTTCGCCCTGTGGGGTCCTGGTATTGCTCCACCACCTGCTCCCGCAGCCGGTAGCTCACACTGTCGAGCACGCCGGCGGGGTCATCGCGCCACAGGGAATCCACCTGATACTCCACCCAGGCACCGACACGGGCCGGGAAGTAGTCCAGTCCGAGGTCGACGGACGCGGCCTCCTCGTCCTTGCCACAGGCGGCGAGGAGCACAAGGCCGGCGAACAAGGCGATGGTGTTGCGTGATGCCATGGTCTAGGGTCGTTCACGGTCGATGAAGCCGCCTCCGACGACATCATCCCCATCATAGAAGACGGCGCTCTGCCCCGGAGCGATGCCTGCCACCGGCGCATGGAATTCAACATGCACCCGTTCACCGTCCATCCGCAGGGTGCCCGGAGTGCCCTTGTCCTTGTACCGGATCTTGGTCACGGCCTCCATCTCCCCTTCCAACGCCGCCACCTTCTGGAAGTTCGGCTTGCGCACCCACATCGACACCTTGTCCAGGTCTTCCTTGGCTCCCAGCACCACGGTGTTGGTCTCAGGCCGGATGTCCGTGACGTAGAGCGGCTCACCGGTGGCGATGCCGAGGCCCTTGCGCTGGCCGATGGTGAAGAAGGGGTAGCCGTCGTGCTCGCCCAGGTCGCGGCCATCCACCCCGATGAAGCGGCCATGGGCCAGCTTGGCAGTGGCCTCGGGCTCCTTCCGCTTCAGGAAGCCCCGGTAGTCGTTGTCGGGGATGAAGCAGATCTCGTAGCTCTCGCTCTTGGACGCCAGCTCGGGGAAGCCGCTGTCCAGCGCCATCTGCCGGATCTCGCTCTTGCGGAACCCACCGATGGGGAAGCGCGTGCGGGCGAGGTTCTTCTGCTCCAGGCCCCACAGCACATAGCTCTGGTCCTTGGCGGGATCTAGACCCCGGCTCACCACCCAGCGACCGTTGTCCGGCAATTGCCGCACCTGCGCGTAGTGACCCGTGGCGATCAGCTCGCAGTCCATCATGTCGGCCCGCTTCAACAGAGCCTCCCACTTGATGAAGGTGTTGCACAGCACGCACGGGTTCGGGGTGCGCCCGGCGAGGTACTCACTGGTGAAGTTACCGATGATGGCATCGCCGAACTCCTCACGGATGTCGATGATCATGTGGTGGAAACCACGGCTCACCGCCATGTTCCGGGCGTCGTTGATGCTGTCCAGGTCGCAGCAGCCGGTGACCCGCTTGCCACCGCTGGCATCGGCGTAGTCCCAGGTCTTCATGGTGACCCCGATCACCTCATAGCCTTCCTCATGCAGCATCAGGGCGGTCACGGAGCTGTCCACTCCGCCGCTCATGGCCACCAAGATCCTTCCGTGCTTGCTCACGTTCTATTGTGCGTTGTCCGTTGTCGGTGCGGCCGGCCCACCGGGCCTCCTTCCACCGACCACTTCCGTTCATTCCATCATTGGGCCACGCCCGCCACATAGCGGGTCACCTTCACCACCTTGCCCTTCTCGTCGTACTCCTTCACCTCGCCCTCCAGCAGGTCGTTCACGTAGGTGCCCTCCCGCTTCTTTGTCTGTCCCTCCAGCACCCGCTGCACATCGGCGGGGGTGCCCATGTTCGGGTCGGCGGGGACCGGCTTCATCAACCAGGTGCCGTTGTCGTAAAACTCCACGAACTTCCCTTCCCGCTTGCCCTTCACGTAGGTCACCTCGCTCATCACCTGCTCATCATCGTAGAACTCCTTGAAGGTGCCGTTCTCCTTGCGCTCCTTCACCAGTGTCCCCTTGGCATAGAGCATCTGCAGCTGGATGCTGCCATCGGCATTGAAGTAGTACCACAGGCCGTCCCGGTCCCCATTCACCACCTGGCCCTCGATCTCCTTGCGTCCATTGGGGAAGTAGAACACCATCTTGCCTTCGGGCTCCCCATTCACGTAGATGGCCTCGCTCTTCACGTTCCCGTTGTCGAACCAGCTCTTCAGCTCGCCCTGCAGGAACCCGTCCACCCGCTGTTCGCGCTCGGCCATCTGCCCGTTCGGGTAGTAGGTGACCTGCTCGCCATGCAGGGTGCCCAGCTTGTAGCGTTCCACCTTGCGCAGCTTGCCATCGGCGGCATACAGGTTCCACGTGCTGTCCTTCGCCTGCCCTACGTACTTCCCAGCGGCCATCAAGGTGCCGCTGGGGTGGAAGTGCTCGGCCCGGCTCACCTTGCCGTCACCCGCGTGGCGCTGGATGGAGGTGAGCCTGCCATCCTCGTCCCAGTGCTTGAAGGTGCCCACGGGCTTGTCGTCCTGGAACTGTCCTTCGTAGCGGACCTTCCCGTTGGGCCAGGTCTTGGACCACGTGCCTTGTTTGCGGCCCTGCGCATCGGTGCGGTTGGCGGCCGGTTGGGCCATGACCACGAGGTGGCCAACGGCCAGAACAGCGAAGAACAAGGTGCGCAGGAGCATGGCTGGCAAAGGTACGCCTCCAGCAAGGCCCGTGCCCAAGGACTGTGAGGCGCGGCGGGTTACCTTTGCCGCAGCATCACCCCCCATGAAATTCTTCATCGACACGGCCAGCCTGGCCCAGATCAAGGAAGCGCAGGACCTCGGCGTCCTGGACGGCGTCACCACCAACCCCTCCCTCATGGCCAAGGAAGGCATCAGCGGTGCCGACCGGGTGATGAAGCACTACGTGGACATCTGCAACCTCGTGCACGGCGATGTGAGCGCAGAGGTGATCGCCACGGACTATGCCGGCATGATCAAGGAGGGTGAGGACCTGGCCGCCCTGCACCCGAACATCGTGGTGAAGGTACCCATGACCCGCGATGGGGTGAAGGCCATCAAGACCTTCACCAACAAGGGCATCAAGACGAACTGCACACTGGTGTTCAGCGCTGGTCAGGCCCTGCTGGCCGCCAAAGCAGGCGCCACCTACGTCTCCCCCTTCGTGGGCCGACTGGATGATGTGAGCACCGACGGCATCCAGCTGATCGAGCAGATCCGCACCATCTACGACAACTACGGCTACCGCACGCAGATCCTGGCGGCCAGCATCAGCCACCCGATGCACATCATCAAGTGCGCGGAGGTGGGCGCCGATGTGGCCACCTGCCCGCTCAGCGCCATCGTGGCCCTGTTCGACCATCCGCTCACCACCATCGGCCTGGAGAAATTCCTGGCCGACCACAAGAAGGCCGCTGCTGCGGTGAAGGCCTGAGGTCGGCATGTTGCTGAGCATCCATCCCAAGGACCCCGAACCGCGGAAGATCCGGATCGCGGTGGAGAAGCTCAATGCCGGCGGGGTGGTGATCTGCCCCACCGACACGGTGTATGCCTTTGTCTGCAGCGCGCACCAGCCCAGGGCCATCGAACAGGTGGCCAAGCTGAAGGGCGCCAAGCCGAACAAGGCCGACCTCTCGCTGATCTGCAACGACCTCAGCCAGCTGAGCACCTATGCGCGGGCCGTGGACACCGCCGCCTTCCGCATCATGAAGCGCGCGCTGCCGGGGCCATACACCTTCATCCTCCCCGCCAGCAACGAGATCCCCAAGCTGTTCAAGAACAACAAGCGCACGGTGGGTATCCGCGTGCCCGACCACCCGATCCCGCTCGCCCTGGTGGCCGAGCTCGGGCATGCCTTGGTGGTGGCCAGCGTGCACGACCCGGACAAGGTGGTGGACTACACCACCGACCCCGAGCGGATCGATGAGCACTTAGGCTATCAGGTGGACCTGGTGATCGACGGAGGCATCGGTGGACTGGAAGGCTCCACGGTGATCGACCTGAGCGATGGACCGCCCAACGTGCTTCGACTGGGCAAGGGTCCGGTGGACGAGCTGTTCTGACCTCAGGCGCGCAGGTTCCGCCAGGCTGCCGGCAGGAACGCGGCCAGGTCGCCGCTGGTCATGCCGTCCATGCCCACCTCGGCGGCCGCGATATCGCCGGCCAGTCCGTGCAGGTACACACCGAGCACGGAGGCATCCACCGGAGACAGCCCCTGGGCCAGCAGGCCGGTGAGCAGTCCCGTGAGCACATCCCCGCTCCCGCCCTTGGCCATGCCGGGGTTCCCCGTGGAATTGAAGAGCACACGTCCGTCCGGCGTACAGATGGCCGTGGGCGCGCCTTTCAGCACGATCACGCTACGGTCCTTCCGGGCCATCTCCACGGCCCGCTCCAATCGCTCCTTCGCTGACTTAGTGGCGGTCCCATGCAGCCTGTCGAACTCCTTGGGATGCGGCGTAAGGACCGTTCCCGGAGGCAGGAAGGCCAGCCAAGTGGGGTTCGCGGCCAGGATGTTCAGCGCGTCGGCGTCGAGCACCACGGGCATGGTCGCCTCCTGGATGACCCGCTTGATGACCACGGCGGTATCGGCATGCGTACCGAGGCCGGGTCCGATGCCCACGGCACGGTAGGCGTCCAACCGGGGCAGTTCGCTGATACGGGCGTGATCGCGATCGGCAATGGCCATGGCCTCCGGCACGGCGCCCTGCAGCACGGGAAGCCCATGGCCCGGCACCTGCGCGGTGACGAGCCCGCAGCCGCTGCGCAAGGCTCCGCGTGCGGCGAGCACCGCCGCGCCCAGATGGCCCTCCCCGCCGGCGATCAGCAGGGCATGGCCGAAGGTGCCCTTGTGCCCCGCCCATGGCCGGGCAGGCAGCAGGGCCTGGGCGTCGGCCCGTTCGAGCACATGGCCGGTCGCCTGTTGCGAGGCGATGAAGGCCCGGTCCAACCCGATCGGCACCAGCTCCCAATGCCCCACGAAGGGGGTGTTGTCGGCGAAGAGAAGCGTCGGCTTGGGTACCTCGAAGGTGAGGGTGACATCCGCCTGCACGATGACCGCGCCGATAGTGGCGGCTTCTCCGTCCGCCGCCAAGCCCGAGGGCAGATCGACCGCCACCACCGGACGACCGGCGGCATTGATCCAGCGCACAGCCTCGGCCGCCACACCGTTCAATGGAACAGCGGCCCCGGTCCCGAACAGGGCATCCACCACCACCTCGCGTTCGTCGATCACCGGGAACAGCTCACCTGCACCCACATCAAGGACCGGCACGCCAGCACGCATGCAGCGCTCCAGGTTCGTGGCATGGTCCTCCGAGGACCGGTCGCGGTGATTCACCCGCACCACCCGCACAGGCTGTCCGCGCTGGTGCAACAGCCGGGCGATCACCAACCCGTCGCCGCCATTGTTGCCCATGCCGGCCACCACGATGAAGGGCGTCGGCACGCGGGGATCGCGTCGCCAACGGGCCACATGACGCAGCAAGTGCTCCGTGCAGCGGGCAGCCGCCCGTTCCATCAGGTCGATGGAGGCCACCGGTTCGTTGGCGATGGTGTGCGCATCGGCCGCTCGGACCTGTTCGGCGCTGAGGATGGGCAGCATGGTGGCAATTTACCGCCGACGGGCGCGTGCCAGCTGCCTTTCGTCAGGTCGCCTCACTTCGCGGTGTTGCCCAACATGGGCACGAAGCGGAAGGCACCCAGGTCCCGCTGTTCGAAGGTGCCATCGGGCTTCCGGTCGATGCACAGCATGCGCTGCACATCCCCCTCGCCCACCGGGATCACCAGGCGCCCTCCGGGCTTCAGCTGGGTAAGGAGGTCCTCCGGGACAAAGGGCGCGCCGCAGGTGACCAGCACACGGTCGAAAGGACCTTCACGCGGAAGCCCCTTGTAGCCATCGCCATAGATCAGGTTGGGACGGTAGCCCATGGCGGCCAGGCGCTCCTTGGTGCGCAGGTAGAGCGGGCGCTGCCGTTCGATGGAGTGGACCTTGGCCCCTAGCTCCAGCAGCACGGCGGTCTGGTAGCCACTGCCGGTGCCGATCTCCAGCACCTTCATGCCCTTGGCCAGCTGCAACAGCTCGGTCTGGAAGGCCACGGTGTAGGGCTGGGAGATGGTCTGCCCGCAGCCGATGGGAAAAGCCTTGTCCTCATAGGCCAGTTCCAGAAAGGCGGAATCGTCGATGAACTGGTGGCGGGGCACACGGCCGATGGCCTGCAGCACGGCCTCATCCCGTACCCCCTTGGTCCGCAGGTGGTCCACCAGCTTGCGGCGGAGGCCCTGGTGGCGGAAATCGTCCTTGAGCAGTGACATGGCGGGGCGCAAAAGTAGACGGCTGGTCAGTGCACCGGTCGGCAGGGGCTATTTTCGCGGCCCGTTCACCAAGGCAACACGCATGTCAACGCCACGAACCCGCATCGGTGTGCTTGGGGCAGGCCACCTCGGCCGCATCCATCTGCAACAGCTGCTGGAGGTCCCGGAATTCGAGGTGGTGGGCTTCCACGACCCCGATCCCGAGCGCTGTGCGCTGATCCAGCAGGAGTTCGGGGTCGCGCCCGTGGCCGGAGGTGCCGAGGCCTTGTTCGGTCTGGTGGATGCGGTGGATATCGTAACGCCCACCCTGTTCCACTACGAACTGGTCAGCCAGGCGCTGGACCGGGGCCTGCACGTGTTCGTGGAGAAGCCCCTGGCCAACACCATGGACGAGGCCCGGGCCTTGGTGGACCAGGCCGCCCGGTCCGGCAAGGTGGTGCAGGTGGGCCATGTGGAACGCTTCAATCCGGCCTTCCAGGCGGCACGCCCCTACCTGGATGGACCGATGTTCATCGAGACCCACCGACTGGCCCAGTTCAACCCACGGGGCACGGATGTGAGCGTGGTCCTGGACCTGATGATCCACGACATCGACATCGTGCTGAGCGTGGTGAACAGCCCTGTGCTGGAGGTGCATGCCAGCGGGGTGGCCGTGGTGAGCGACACGCCGGACATCGCCAACGCGCGCCTGGCCTTCGCCAACGGGTGCGTGGCCAACCTCACGGCCAGCCGCATCAGCCTGAAGAACATGCGGAAAAGCCGGTTCTTCCAGCGTGACGCCTACATCGCGGTGGACATGCTGAAGAAGGAGACCGAGATCGTGCGGATGCGCACGGCGGAAGGCGAGCCGGATCCCTTTGCCGTGACCATCGACCTGGGTGCGGGCAAGGGCGTGCGCGAGATCAGCTTCGAGAAGCCCGAGGTACCCGCGATCAATGCCATCCGCGAGGAGCTCCGGGCCTTTGCCCGCAGCATCCGCGAAGGGGCCCCGGTGGTGGTGCCCATCACCGATGGGGCCGCCGCCATGGAGACCGCACACCGCGTATTGGCCGGGATGGCCCTGCAAAAGGCATAGGCCACATACGGATCGCATGCTGAACTCCGTTCTTCCATCCTATACCGGCCGCATGACCGGAACGATACGGTATCTGGCATTCCTTGTTCTGCCCCTGGTGGCCTGCACCAAGGGCGACCGCGTGCCCGCCTACGTGGAGGTGGGGTCCTTCACGCTGAACACCACCACCGAACAAGGCGCCCCCACCCAGAAGATCACCGATGCCTGGGTCTCGGTGAACGAGCGCCTGATCGGCGTTTGGGAGCTTCCCGCCCGTATCCCCGTGCTGGCCGAAGGCGTGAACACGATCAGCGTGGTGCCCGCCATCAAGCGGAACGGCATGTACGATGACCGGCTGCGCTATCCCTTCTTCCAGAGCTTCCAGTCCCAGGTGCAGCTCACGCGGGAAGGCACCACCACGGTCTCCCCCACCACCAGCTATGTGAGCAACGCCTCCTTCTGGATCGAGGCGTTCGAGGACCCCGACTTCGCGCGGTTGAACACCCTGCCCACCAGCGACACCACGTTGGAGCGCTTCACTCCCCTCTCGGACCCCGAGCTGCTGTACATCGACGGTTCACCCTGCGGCGGGTTCCGCCTGGATGCCGGCCGGCCCTACTTCGGCCTGGCCACGGACGAGAACTTCCCCCCTGCCGTGGGGCAGGTGTTCCTGGAACTGGACTACCGCAACGATGTGCCCCTCACGGTGGGCGTGCTCTACACGTCGAACAACATCAGCACCTACGATCCGCTCGTCATTGTAACACCCACCGTGCAGAGCGGCGGGTACATGCCTTGGAACAAGATCTACATCGATCTCACGGGCTTCTTCAATTCCACCGGGCTCACCGATCGTGACATCTACATTGAAGCGCGGCTGGCCACAGGGCAGACCAGCGGCTCGGCGTACATCGACAACTTCAAGCTGGTCCGTTTCGGCTCATGATGAACAGGCGTGCACAGGTGGCCCGGTACGTGGCTGCGGACCTGCTGGGTTCCGCCGCCGCCTGGACCCTGTTCTACCTGTACCGCAAGGCCTACCTGGAGCCGATCAAGTACGGCGCTCCGGTGCCCATCGAGCTCGATACGAACTACCTCAAGGGGCTGGTGATCATCCCCCTGTTCTGGTTCGGCCTGTACACCATCATCGGGGGTTACCGCGACATCTTCCGGCGCTTCCGCACCAAGGAACTGGGGCAGACGCTGCTCATCTCCCTGATCGGCGTGGTGCTCATCTTCTTCGTGCTGCTGCTGGATGATGAGGTGGCCAGCTACCGCTACTACTACCGCTCCTTCCTGGCGCTTTTCGGGCTCCATTTCACGCTCACCTTCATCCCCCGCTTCCTCCTCACCAGCGCCACGGTGCGGCGGGTGCATGATCGCCGGATCGGGTTCAATACGGTGCTTGTGGGCGGCAACGAGCGGGCCCTGGCCATCTATCAGGAGATCGAGGCCATGCGCAAATCGCCGGGGAACCGGTTCATCGGCTTCCTGCAGGTGAACGGCGGCGACCAATTGCTCACCAGCGTGGGACTGCCCCGCCTGGGCAAATGGCACGAACTGCGCCGCGTGATCCACGAGCAGGATGTGGAGGAGGTGATCATCGCCGTGGACTCCGGGGAGCACGAGCACATCAGCCGGATCATGAACGAGCTGGAGGGCACCGGGGTGCGCATCAAGGTGATCCCCGACATGTATGACATCCTCTCCGGATCGGTGAAGATGACCAGCATCTTCGGCACCCCCCTGATCGAGGTGAACCCCGAGATCATGCCGGCCTGGCAGTTCTCACTGAAGCGCATCGTGGACGTCGCGGTGAGCTTCGTGGCCCTGGTGTTCCTGCTGCCCGTGTTCGCCGTGTTCGCCGCGCTGGTGAAGTGGTCCTCCCCAGGGCCGGTCTTCTTCCGCCAGGAGCGCATCGGGAAGCATGGCCGGGCATTCACCATCGTGAAGTTCCGGAGCATGTACTGCGATGCCGAACGCAACGGCCCCCAGCTGAGCAGCACCAGCGATCCCCGGATCACCCCCTTCGGCCGGTGGATGCGCAAGACCCGGATGGATGAACTGCCCCAGTTCTGGAACGTGCTGGTGGGCGATATGAGCCTGGTGGGCCCCCGCCCGGAGCGCCAGCACTTCATCGACGAGATCATGAAGGTGGCCCCCCACTACCGCCACCTGCACAAGGTGCGCCCCGGGATCACCAGCTGGGGCCAGGTGAAGTTCGGCTACGCGGAGAACGTGGAGCAGATGGTGCGCCGCCTGAAGTACGACATCCTCTACATCGAGAACATGAGCATGGCCGTGGACCTGAAGATCCTGGCCTACACGGTGCTCATCATCCTCAAGGGCGACGGGAAATGAACAGGGGCGGCCCATGGACCGCCCCTGTCAAGTCGTTCAATAAGTTCCGCTCAGTGGGCCACGCTCACGCTACCGCGCAGCAGTCCTGAAGCCTTGGTGCGCACCAGGTACGCATAGCTACCCGTGGGCAGGTCCTGCACGGGGATGGTGACCAGGCCCGTGGTGGAACCCACCGGCACCGAACGCACCACACGTCCGGTGACATCGCGCAGCTCGAGCACTTGGGCATCGCCGGGCAGGCCCTCGAAACGCAGCTGCTGATCGGCAGGCACCGGGTACACGCGCACGCCGTTCGTCTGGAGGCCGTTCACGCCGGTGATGATCACCTCCACGCTGTTCGACTGCAGCTGGCAGTTGGTGCCCTGGTCGGCCACCACGTAATACGTACCTGACTCTGTAGCCTCGTAGGTCTGCGCATCCGCGCCCGGGATGAGTTCCCCATTAAAGTACCAGACATAGCCGTTCGCGGGGGTGCTGGTGAGCAGGCTTCCTTCCGCAGAAACCTCCGGCAAGGGCATGGGGCAGGCATCCTTGATGCGGTAGAGGATGCCCGAACTGTTGTTGCCCACGTACAACTCGCCGTCCGCATCCTCTGCGATCACCGAGAAGCCGAACTGGCCACTGGCCAGGACCTGGGCACGCACCCAGGCCCCCTGATCGTTCTGCCGTAGCGTGTAGAACTGGCCACCGCAGTAATCCGTGTAGATGTGTAGCCCTTCCATGCGGGGGTAGGTCGTTCCCCGGTAGGTGCGCCCACCGATGATGGAACACCAGCCCTGCTGACTCTGCTGATGCACCGTGATGGGGGCCACATAACTGGACTGGGGTGCGCAGCCCGAAGCTTCGTAAACCGTGTTGGCCTCGTAGCAGCGCCAGCCGAAGTTGGGGCCACTGTTGTCACCGGCGGCCACGAAGTCCATCTCCTCGAAGGCGTTCTGGCCCACATCGCCGATGAAGAGGTCACCGGTGAGGCGGTCGAAACCGAAGCGATAGGGGTTGCGAAGACCGCTGGCCCAGATCTCGGGCAGGGTGTCGTTCCCGAGGCCGGCCCAGGGATTGTCCGCCGGCACCTCCCAACCGGTCTCGCCACCCACATCGATGCGGATGATGTCGCCCAAGGGATCGGTGAGGTCCTGGGCATTGTTCTGGGGATCACCAGCGCTGCCTCCATCACCAAAACCCACGTAAAGCAGGCCATCCAGCCCGAAGTCGAGGTCACCGCCGTTGTGGTTCGAGTAGGGCTGTGGATAGGTGTACAGGATCTCCTCGCTGGTGGGGTCGGCCACGTTGGGGTCGCTGCTGCTCACCGTGAAGCGGGAGACCCGGCTGGTGCCGTTGCCGGTCCCCGCCGTGTAATACACGTAGAAACGCCCGTTCACGGCGTAGGCCGGATCGAAGGCCAGCCCGAGCAGGCCCTGCTCATTCCCATTGTCGTTCACCGCACTGGTGATGTTCAGGAAAGGCGTGGGGAGCACGGTGCCATCGGGCTCGATGATGCGGATGGTACCCGCCTGAAGGGTCACGAACAGGCGCTCATCATCCGCATGGGCGATGTCGGTGATCCGGGTCAGTCCGGTGGCCACCTGTTCCAGTGTAAGACTGAGCGGGCTTTGGGCGCTCAGCACGGAGGCGGCCAGGGCCGCGAGCAGGGTATAGATCGTTCGCATGGTCGATACAGGTTGTAACAAACCTAAGAACCAGCGGCGCTGGTCACCAGTTCGTTCGACGAAGGGCTATTTTCGCGACCCCGCAACCGGGACCTGCCAGACCATGGGGCTTCACGAGGAGATCGCCAAACGGCGCACGTTCGCCATCATCAGTCACCCCGACGCGGGCAAGACCACGCTCACCGAGAAGTTCCTGCTCTACGGCGGGGCCATCCAGACGGCCGGTGCGGTGAAGAGCAACAAGATCCGCCGGGGCGCGACCAGCGACTTCATGGAGATCGAACGCCAGCGCGGCATCTCCGTGACCACCTCGGTGATGACCTTCGAGTACGGCGGCAAGCTCATCAACCTGCTGGACACCCCCGGCCACCGCGACTTCGCCGAGGACACCTACCGCACCCTTACCGCGGTGGACAGCGTGGTGCTGGTGATCGACTGCGTGAAGGGCGTGGAGGCCCAGACCGAGCGCCTCATGGAGGTGTGCCGCATGCGCAACACTCCCGTGATCGTCTTCATCAACAAGCTCGACCTGGAGGGACGTGATGCCTTCGACCTGTTGGACGAGTTGGAGGAGAAGCTCTCCATCAAGGTGCGGCCCATGAGCTGGCCCATCGGCATCGGCGCCACCTTCAAAGGCGTATACGATCTGTACAGCAAGGGCCTGCGCCTGTTCGACCCCGGCAAGACCAAGGTGGAGCAGAGCAGCGTGCGCATCGAGAACCTCGCCGACCCACAGCTGGATGAGCAGATCGGCACCGATGCAGCCAAACAGCTCCGCGAGGACGTGGACCTCATCGAGGGGGTGTACGACCCACTGAGCGTGGACGACTATCGCGCCGCCCGCATCGCCCCGGTGTTCTTCGGCAGTGCGTTCAACAACTTCGGGGTGAAGGAGGTGCTCGACGCCTTCACCGGCATCGCCCCCCCTCCCGGCCCGCGTCCCACCGACCAGGGAGAGGTGGCCCCGGAAGACCCGAAGTTCAGCGGGTTCATCTTCAAGATCCACGCGAACCTCGACCCCAACCACCGCGACCGCATCGCCTTCCTGCGCGTGTGCTCCGGCCGCTTCCAGCGGAACACGTATTACCACCATGTGCGGCTGGAGAAGCAAGTGCGCTTCGCCACCCCCACCAACTTCCTGGCGGCCCAGAAGACCATCGTGGACGAAGCCTGGCCGGGTGATGTGATCGGCCTGTTCGACACCGGCAACTTCAAGATCGGCGACACCCTCACCGATGGGGGGAAGTTCAACTTCCGAGGCATACCGGCCTTCTCCCCCGAGCTCTTCCGCGAGCTGGTGAACATGGACCCCATGAAGACCAAGCAGCTGGACAAGGGCATCCGCCAGCTCACCGATGAGGGTGTGGCCCAGCTCTTCACCCAACAGCCCGGCAACAAAAAGATCGTGGGCTGCGTGGGCGAACTACAGTTCGAGGTGATCGCCTACCGGCTGGAGCACGAATACGGCGCCAAGTGCGCGTTCCAGACCATCCCAGCGCACAAAGCCTGCTGGATGACCACCACCGACGAGGCCGCACTGGACCAGTTCGTGCGCGTAAAGGCCCAGCAGATCGTGCAGGACAAGGACGGGAACCCCGTGTTCATGGCACCCAGCGCCTACATGCTGGACCTGGAGCGGCGGAACAATCCGGCCATCACCTTCCACACCACCAGCGAGTTCAAGACCGCCACCGGGACGGAGTAGGACCGTTCACAAGCCTTAACAGGCACCCGGCAAACCCGATGGGGGTTGCCCTCGTCCAACTGATCGGAACAGGTTTTGCCTGCGACCAGCAGCCATGACCACCTCTACTTTTGTGCCCATGCCCCTTCGCGGAACGCTCACCCTGCTCACGGCCACGCTGGCCCTCGCCGCCCTGGCCCAGAACAAACCCGTGCCCGATGCGCCCAAGCGCACCATCGAAGTGCAGATCGGCGGGCTGGAAAAGGACACGGTCTACCTGGCCAATTACTACGGCAATAAGCTCTACTATGCGGACACCGCCGTGGCGGATGCCAAGGGGGTGGCCGTCTTCAAGGACCCGAAGGGCTACAAGGCCGGCGTGTACGCCGTGGTCGTTCCGGGCCCCAAGTACTTCGAGCTCATCCTGAACGAGCCCGTGGTGAAGCTGGCCACGGACCAGAGCGACCTGGTGGGCCGCATGCAGGTGAAGCAGTCCAGGGAGAACGAGATCTTCTTCGGCTACATCCGCTTCCTGAACGAGAAGAAGCTGGAAGGCGATGCGCTGCGGGCCCAACTGGATGCGGCCAAGGACCCCATCGCCCAGGCTTCCGTACGTGCGCGCATGGATGAGCTGGACAAAGCCGTGAAGCAGTACCAGCGCGACCTCGTGGCCAACAACCCCGGCACGCTGGCCTCTTCCTTGGTGAAGATGAGCATGAACGTGGACCTGCCCGAACCCCGCAAGCCGGACGGCTCACTGGACAGCGCGGCCTCCTACTACCAGTACCGCGCCCACTTCTGGGACCATTTCGACCTGAGGGACGAACGCCTCGTGCGGGTGCGCGTCTTCGCAGATAAACTGGATGAGTACTTCTCGCGCCTCGTGCCGCAAGTGCCGGATACGATCAACCGGCTGGCCGATGAGCTCATTGCCCGCGCAGGCGACAGCGGTGAAGTGTTCAAATACATCGTGCACTCCATCACCTACAAGTACGAGAGCAGCGACATCATGGGCATGGACGCGGTATTCGTGCACATGGCCCTCACCTACTACTGCCCCCGTGACGGCCGCCCCGGGCGGGTGGACTGGATGGAACAGGACAAGCTGGACAAGCTGTGCGAGCGCGCACGGAAGATGGCCCCGCTGGTGCTGGGCAGGAAGGCGCCGAACATCATCCTCACCGATTCCACGGAGCAGCAGTGGATCTCCATGCACGACCTGAAGGCCGAGTATGTGGTGATCATCTTCTGGGACCCCCACTGCGGGCACTGCAAGAAGGAACTGCCCGACATTCACAAGGCCTACCTGGAGAAGATGCGGCCGAACGGCATCGAGGTCTACGCTGTGGCTAAGGCCGTGGACGAGTCCCTGATGAAGGACTGGAAGAAGTTCATCCGGGAGAACAAGCTGGAGTGGGTGAACGTGGCCCTGACGAAGACCGTTTATGAAGAGGCCAAGAAGGATCCGCGCAAGTTCATCCCGCGGTACACGACCATCGAAAGCCTGAACTATGCGGACACCTACGATGTCTTCAGCACACCGAAGATCTTCCTGGTGGACGGCGAACGGAAGTTCGTGGGCAAATCGCTGAGCGCCGACCAGATCTACGACCTGGTGAGCAAGCTGCGCGAACGGAAGGTGAAGCCCTGATCTTCCAGGACCAAGCGTCTGAACGCCGAGCGACCCGATCCGTTCGAGCCGGCCCTTGAACGCATGTGGTCCGGAGAGTCCCGATGATCACCGATCGTCGGTAGCGGGTCGACCACCGGCCCGCACTACCCTTCGGTCTCCTTGGCCCAGATGGCCTCGGTGATGCTCTGGCCGTTCTTGAAGTAGAAGGTCCCCCACTTGGCGATCACCTTGCTGTACTCGTCGGCCTTGTTGCCATTGACCACCACGCGACGGATGATCACCTTGTTGCCTTCGGTGTAGCTCTCCTCGGTCACACCCGGGGGATATTCCTGAGCCAGCTTGGACCGGTTGAAGTCGGCAAAGGCCTTGGGCTGGTCGGGGGGCGTGGCCTCCAACTTGGCCTTCGCCTGGGACCGGGCTTCCGCGCTGGCCTGCACGTAGCGGGCCTCGCGGGCTTGCTGGGCGCGCTTCTCGTCCTCCACGGCCTGCCGGCCACCGGCCTGCAGCTCCGCTCCGCGTGTCTGCTGCTGGACCACGGCCTCGGCCTGGGCTTCCGCCGCAGTACGGGCCTGTTCGGTACGTGAGCGGCCAGCCTCGGCCTGTTGGGCCTGGGTGGTCCGGATCTCCTCGGTGGTGCGGGCCACCTCCTCGGTACGGGCGGCATGGCGCTCATCCCAGGTACGTCCCCGCTCCTCGCGCTGGGCTTGCAGGGCTTGCTGCCCCTCGTGGTTGAGGTTGCGTGCACGTGCGGCGCGCTCCTGGCGTTCCGCCTCGGCACGGGCCACGGCTTCGCGCTGCGCATCCACCGCCTCGGCGTTCTGCATCCGCCGTCCCTGATCGCCCTCGTACAATCCGGCCGCTTGGGACTGCAACTGGCCCTTGCGTTCCACACCTTCCATGCGACGTGTACCGGCCGCGTCCGCGTTGGCGGCTTCCTCGGCCTCCAGGTCGGAGCGGAACTTGCGGATCCGCTCATACTTCTCGGCCTCCTCGCGTTCACGGGCCTCGCGCATGAACTGCTCGGCCTCCTGCTCCTTGCGGATGTCGATCGTGGAACTTGTGCGCTCCTTCGGCTTGTTCTCCTGCTGCTGGGCTGCGAGCTCCGCCTCCTGTCGGCGCCGTTCCTGCTCTGCGAGATAACGGTCGATCTGCTCGATCTTCGAAAGTGGGTAGGCCTCCTGGGGCTTCAGGTCGCTGGCCTGGGCGTAGAGGCCGCGTGCTTCGGAATGCCTGCCGGCCGCCAGCGCTTCATCCGCACTGACGATGGCTGAACGGTAGTTCTCCTCCAAGGCCTTCTGCCGCTCACGTTCGGCGCGTTCGCGCTCCTCCGCCGACTGCCGAGCCAGTGCTTCCTCCTGTTCGCGCTGCAGACGCTCCTGCTCCTGGCGCTGGCGCTCCGCATCAGCGGCCAGCCGGGCCGCTTCCGCATCCTGTTCGGATTTCCGGCGCCGCTCTTCCTCGGCACGACGACGCTCCTCCTCGCTGCGTGCGGCATCAGCCGCCGCCAGCCTGCGTCGTTCCTCCTCCCCATCGATCGCGGCCAGACGGTCCTTCGGGTACTTCTCCTCCGGCTTCACGCCGAGCGCGGCATTGTACTTCTCCCGCGCCTTGTCGAACTCGCCGGAAGTGAAGGCCAGATCACCAGCAGCGACCAGGTCCCGGTACCTGGCTTCCTGCTCGCTCGCCGCCGCATTGCGTTGCCGTTCCTCCTCCTCCTTGCGCGCCTTCTCGGCTGCGGCGAGCTCGGCGGCCAACCGGTCGGCCTCGGCCTGACGGGCACGTTCGGCGGCCTCGCGCTCGGCAGCATCCTTGTCGGCCGCGGCCTTGCGGGCCTGCTCGGCCAGGATGCCCTCGATCTCGGCAAGCCGCGCCTGCGGGTGCGCCTCCTCCGGCTTCACGCCCAGGGCCGCGCTGTAGTCATCTCGTGCCTTATCGTACTGCTTGGCCGCAAAGGCCTTATCCGCGCTGGCCACCAGATCGCCATACCGTTTGTCGCGGTCCAGCTTCTCGCGGGCAAGCCGCTCCTCCTCCGCCTTGGCCTTGGCCGCTGCATCCAACTGCGCCTCGATCGCCGCGATGCGATCCTTGGGGTGCGACTCCTGCGGTTTCAGGTTGGCAGCATCCTTGTAGTCGTTCAGGGCCTCCGAAAGCTTCTGCGCAGAGAACGCGGCATCCGCCCGGGAAATGAGCGAGGCATAGCGTTCCTCGAGCTCCCTGGCCTTGCGCTCCTCCTCGGCCTTCTTCGCCGCCTCGGCCACGCGTGCATCCACCTCGGCGATCCGGTCCTTGGGATACTTCTCCTGGGCCTTCACCGTCAAGGCTTCCTGGTATTTGGCCTTGGCCGTGGGGTAATCGGCCTTGTCGAACGCGGCATCCGCCGCACCGATGGAGGCATTGTACTTGGCATCCAGTTCCTCCTGCTTGCGGCGGGCCTCGGCGTCCGCCTTGCGCTGGGTGATCACAGCCAGCTGGTCCTTGGGGTACTTCTCGGCCGGCTTGAGCGTGCCCGCCTCGGTGTACTTCGCCGTGGCCGCATCCCACTGCTCCTTCCCGAAGGCCTCGTCCGCAGCGGCCAGGGCGGCCTGGTACTTCTCGTCGAGCTCCTTGGCCTTGCGCTCCTCCTCGGCCTTCTTCGCCAGATCGGCCTTGCGCTTCTGCAACGCAGCGATCTGGTCCTTCGGGTATTGCTCGGACGGCTTCAGCGCAGAGGCCTCCCCGTACTTGGCGATGGCCTCATCCAACCGCTCCTCGCTCGAGGCTTTCATGGCCTCGCCCAGCATGGCCTGATAACGCTCGTCAAGCTCCTTGGCCTGGCGCTCATCCTCGGCCTTCTTGGCCAGTTCATCCTGCTTCTGCTTGATCAGCGCCAAGCGGTCCTTGGGATACTTCTCCTCCGGCTTCAAGGTGGAAGCCCCGGTATACTTGGCCGTAGCTTCCTCGTAACGCGCCGCATTGAACGCCAGGTCGCCGGCGGTGATGGCCGCCTGGTACTGCTCGGCCAATTCCTTGGCCTTGCGCTCCTCCTCGGC
>CAUJFM010000054.1 GCA_963169595.1 Bacteroidota bacterium
CCGCAGACGTGTCAGCAACTGGTTCCGCCCCACCGCGAAGAGGTAGGTGCGCAGCCCGCATTGTACACCGGCCAGCCCATTGCCCTGTGCCTTCCGGTACAAGACGATCACCGCCTCCTGGAAGGCATCGGTCGCCTCCTCCTCCCGCACGTGGTACTGCTGGCAGGCCCAGCGCACGAAGGCCCCGCGATGCTCCTTGTAGAGCGCGCAGTACCAGGCGTGGGCGGCCTCGGCAGGGACCTGCAGGGGGGAGGACATGGGCGATGGAAAGATAGCCGGTGGTAACCTTCCGAAGGATGTGTTATCAATCACCAACGAGTTGCTTCGATCCACCTGCACGGCACGGTGTTCAGTGGAGTGCTCGCGCACAAGTCAATGGACCATGCCTGAAGCGAGCGAACGATCAAGACTGCGGAACCTCCTGTGGTGGCTCGCCTTACTGGTCGCCTTCAGCGCCCTGTTCATCATGCACCATCACCTGAACGGTTGAATCAGGGGTTGGAGGACGTACCGGAGCAAGATCGTTCTCCCCCTTTCGGGACCCGGCCTTCCACGCGGATCGCCGGGTCCTCCCGTTCCGGGGATCACCGCACCACCTGCCACTCGTCATACAACAACCAGAACCGCACGATCTCCCGTCCACGGAAGGGGATGTCCCAGTCCCCGTCATAATCCACACGCACCGGCACGGGTTCGCCATTCACCACCGTGTTCTGCACCCGGATGGTGATGTCGAAATCCAGGAACACCGAGCTGTTCGCGATGCGGTATTCCCGTGCGAGCACCACCCCGGATCCCCGATCGAACCAGGTGTCCATCGTCTTGATCACCGTACGACCATCCCGGAACTCGGGACGCGCATCCGCACTGAACACCCAGCACGGCCGCCCACTGCGCTCATCGCTCCAGACCCGGAACTGATAGAAGCGCGCCATCTCCGGGCTAAAGAGGGCCAGCTTGTGCCCGATGAACGGCACACTGGCGATCTCCGTACCGGGATCGAACATGAACTTCTTCAGCTCGCTCTTGTACTTCTCGAAGCGGCTGCCGCGGTCCACCTCCAGGCGGCGCGCGGCCACCGTGTTGTTGGCTTGGAACACGCCCTGCAGGAAGAAGACATCGTCGTACATCTCCACGGTGAGGTAGCGGTGCTCACCCTTGCGGTCGCGCAACCTTCCACGCTCAACCGAGCTGTCCATCTCCATCACGGCCTGCTGCCCCAGGCGAAGCAGCCGGGCCGTCCGTTGCAGCGAAGCCGTCTCCTTCTGCCCCTTGTTGTGGACGCGGAGCCCGCTGCGCACCCTGTTCTGGTGGAAGCGGGTATTCAGGAAGGCCTTGTGGAACGTGGTGTCCTCCTGCACCTGCCGGATGAAGGCCTCCACATCGAATCCCTGCGCCTGTGCACTGATCACAACCTCGTCCAAGGTCACCTGAAGGCGCAGGGTATCGGGCTGTGCGCTCGCCGCATAGCCAAGCGAGAGACAGAACATCAGCACCGCCCGGCGGGACCAGGTTGCGACACCGCTCCAGAATGGGCGCATCTCCATCGCCATTCCCCCACCTATCAGTGCCTGCGGGTGGGCCCCAGGCTGCTATACAGCTCGTACTTCTTCTTCACGTAGAGCAGGAACTCGTACTGCGTGAGCCCCTTGATGACCGCATCCGGCACGGCGCAGAAGTCGATGAAGTCATCGAAGGCATCATCGCTCAGGTTGATGATGTCGTACTCCACGTACTTCTGCAACAACTCCCGCAGCAGCTCCCGCTTGCGGTCCTCGTTCTCCAATTGGGCCACCAGGCGCTTGCTACGCTCCCGCCTGCTGAACTCCTGATAGAGGAAGGTGATGGGGCTTTGCAGGGCGTCCACCTGACCGATCCGGTAGTCGCTCTCCCGGTAGCCCAGCTTCTCGATGTCCTTCTGGATCTCCTGCAAGGTGCGGGGGCTGAGGATCTCCACTTCGGGCAGGCTCACCCGGAGCGGCACAAGGGCGATGAGCACGCGGTACTCGGCCTTCGGCACACTGTCGGCCATACAGATGGCGCGGGTCTGATGCCCCACTGATCCGATCAGTAACGTGTCGGTGCGGAGCGCCTGCACGGTGAAGGACCCGTCGCTGTTGCCGAAGGTGCCCGACCGCGTTCGCTTGTTCACGATCATCAGGTCGTAGTAGGTCGGTCCGTGGGTGGAGGAGACCACCTGTCCCCGGATCGTGACCGGTTCCTGGGCATGGACCGAGGGCAGGCCGATGGCCCAGACCAAAAGGACCGCGAGGAGCGCGCGCATGGGCCAAAAGTACTGGAGCGCCTCTCCAAGGACCGTACCGTCCTCGCCAACAAAGGTGAAGGGCCCCCCGAAGCTCGGGAGGCCCTTCTGCAAAAGGCCTGCGCATCTGTAAGCCGGGTCCTGTCCCCGCCCAAGGCGGGTCCCCATCATTTATCTGGTCCCGCTGTCACCAACGGGATCTATCGACCTACCCTCCGGGATCGGACGGGCCGCCCTTATCCACCTTGAGGCGGACCCCCGGTATACATGGTCTTTCAGCCCGTGGGGTTTACCAAGCTGCCCTGCTCGCACAGGGCACTGGTGAGCTCTTACCTCACCTTTTCATCCTTGCCTCGCCGAAGCCTTGGCGAAGGCGGGCCTTGCCAAGTTCCGGCCTCAGGCCTTGCGGCCTTGTGGCGGTCTCCCTTTCTGCGGCACTTTCCGTGAACGCGAGGTCCCCCTCACGCCCCCTTCCCGTTAGGAAGCACGGTGCCCTACGCTGCCCGGACTTTCCTCCCCGGAGCCTTGCGGCCCCGGAGCGATGGAGCGATGCACAGGATGTCAATGAACGTTCAGCGGTGGCGGAGGATCACCACCTCGGTGGCCCCGGTCCCGTAACGACGCATGTCCGCATCGTGGAACTGGACCCCATCATAGTACTGCAGGATCCGGCGGACCTCCTCCCGCAATACCCCCTCACCCACGCCATGGATGACGATCAATTTGCGCTTGCCATTACGGATGGCGCTCTCCAAAGCCCGTTCAAAATAGCGCAGCTGGAACTCCAGCTTCTCCCCGTCACTGAGCATGCGCTCATCCTCCACCAGTTCGTGGAGGTGCAGGTCCACTTCGGCCACACCCTGGTCCTCGGGCTTCTTCGGCGTCTTGCCCGGCCTTGCCTGCACCTGGTGCCGTCTGCGCTTCTCCTCCAGCACATCGTTGGCCGCGATCAATCCCGCCTGGTGGTCGCTGATGCGGCCCAGGGCGGAAAGCACCTCCCGGTCGGTCCGCACCAGTTCCTTCACCGACCGGTCCAGCACGAACCCCTCATCGGTGCGCACACGCACCACATTGCTGCCCAACAGTTGCAGCACGACACCGCCGCCCACCTCATCGAGGAAGGCTACACGATCGCCGGGCACGAACTTTGTCGCGGACATACCGCAAATTTACGGGGCACATGAACGCCATCCGACCAACCCTCCTTCTTCCTGCCCTGGTGACCCTCTGCACCCTGGGGCTCTCCACCACCCATGCCCAGACCGAGGGCACCTGCATGACGGTGGGCGGAAAACCCGTGCTGGACAAGCTCTTCGAGCAGGAATTGCAGTATCCGGCAGTGGCCTTGGAAGCGGGCATCAAGGGTGAGGTGGTGATCACCATCCACTTGTTGCCGGATGGCGTGGTGAAGGACATGGCGGTCGGTCGCTCCTTGAGCCCCGAGTGCGATGCCGAAGCCTTGCGACTGATCCGCATGGTGCGCTGGAAACCCACCACTGCCGGGGAGCTGTGCGCAGGCAAGGACCACTACCTGGCCGTGCCCTTCGACCCGGCCAAGTACAAGCGTTGGACCAAGGGCCGGCACGCTCGCACGAACGCTGTGTTCCAACTGCCGGCCGATACCGCCAACACGGTGTACCCGGCCAAGCAGCTCGATGTGCTGGTGGCCCCCGAGATCCCTAATGGCATGCAGGGGCTTCCCCGGTACATCGCCGACCACATGAAGTACCCGCCCGAGGCCTACCGGTACAGTATCGACGGCACGGTCCGCCTGGAGTTCGTGGTGGAACCCTCGGGCACCCTCAGCAACATGCAGGTGATCGAGGATGTGGGGGGCGGTTGCACCGATGAGGCCATGCGGCTCATCCACCGAATGACCTGGCTGCCCGGGCAAAAAGCGGGAAAACGCGTGCGCAGCATACTTCAGGTCAGCATCCGTTTCGACCTGCCGAAGGAGGCACGCTGAGCGGGCGGCTATCTTCGGCCGCGATGAAGGAACCGATCGAAGTCCGCGGCCCCTGGAAGACCCTCTCGATCGAAGAGCGGTACGCCACTCCGTGGATCAGTGTGAGCCACCACGATGTGATCGACCCCAGTGGTACACCGGGGATCTACGGTGTCATCCACTTCCGCAACATCGCCGTGGGCGTGGTGCCGCTGGACGCCGAGCGGAACACCTGGATCATCGGGCAGTACCGCTACCCCATCAAGGCCTACAGCTGGGAGATCCCCGAAGGTGGTGGCCGGCGCGACATCCCGCCCTTGGAAAGTGCCAAGCGCGAACTGCGGGAAGAGGCCGGCATCGAGGCGGCAAGCTGGTCGCACCTGCTGGAGATGGACCTGAGCAACAGCGCGAGCGACGAGCAGGCCATCATCTATGTGGCCCAGGACCTCACCTTTCACGAACCCGAGCCGGACCACAATGAGGAACTGGCACTACGCAAGGTCCCCTTCGATGAACTGTTCCGGATGGTGATGGTCGGCGAGGTGCGTGACAGCCTCACGGTGGCGGCCGTGCTGAAGGTGAAGCTGCTGCTGGACCAAGGGACCCTGTAGGGTCCGGTCAGAAGGCCACCGGCAGGAACCTCACATCGCCCGTGCTCGTGAACTCCACGCCAGGCAGCGGGAATTTGACGCCGTTCAGCACGAAGAGGGCGGTCCGCAGCAACTTGGAGCGCACCGGCAACCGCGTCAGGTCGATGTCTGGGGCGAAGTAGAACTGGCGGTAATGTGCAGCGGCTTCGGCATCTCCCAGGGGCGGTTCCGCGGTCACCATCCCTTCGGCACCATATCCAACTGCGAACCCAAGCCAGGGCGGGAAACCCACCTGTGGCAGGAAGCGGTCCAATCCGAAGCTCAGCCAGATGGTCTGCCCGTTGTAATCCTTCAGGATCCGCTCCAAGGGCCCTGAACCGAGGAGGTCCGGGCGTAACGCCGCATACTCCGTGTGGCGGGCCGAGAACTTCATGACGATGCGCTGCTCACCCCATGCGGCATCCTGCCCGATGAACAAGCCGGTACCCAGCACGTTCGCTGCCATGTCGCTCCAGGAGAAGCCCCAACCGGTGGAGGTGCCGTCCAGGACCTCAACCCCCGTGAGGAAAGCCAGACCAAGACTGCCGCCGATCCAGCGCGAAGCGGAAGGGCTCGCCCCGCAATCCCGCATCAGGGCATGTCCCCACGATCCAAGAGTGTAGGCACTGAAGAGATGCCCCATCTTATCCATCTGGAGCCATTCCCCGCTGTCATCAAAGCTCTGCAGTGGTCCGCGGTCATACTGAGCGTACCACGCCTGGTCCAAAGCGATGAGGGTGACGGTCAGCCCGCCGGCGGTCAGGATACCCCGTGTGCGCAGACAACTGCTCGTTCCCGTGCTCGAACTGTCGTGCACCACCTGCTGTGCCCGGGCAGGGCTGATCACAAGTAGCACGGCGATGGCCACCAACACACGGACCCATGGTCCTCTCCCGGCCTGCGGTCGTGTTGGATCCATGTTAGACATCCGCTCAAAAGTACTTGTGGGTCAATACAGTTACGACCTGGAATAGTTTACGGTGCAGAGGCGTTTTCATAACTTGCTCGCTGGATGGTCCTGCCATTCACTCCGGTATGTCCCTTTCTCAGTTGAACTGCACCATGGTCGCATGGGCCATGGCGCTTGGTGTCATGGGCTCATCAGGTGATGCAGAACTTCCACCAGCCACCAAGGCTTGGCTGGACGCGCAGCAATGGCAGTTCAGTTCAAGTGAGGATGATCGGGGGCATCTGGTGGTGAACCCTGCTCAGGAACTGGCCGGGACCGTGCACGCACAGGGTTTCACGCTTGGACCGACGAGCGCATTGGGACATGAATGGCGCACCGGTCTCGTGGTCGCCCATCTCTCCCGCACCGATGGACCGGTCCGACCCTGGCAGACCAGGGAGACCTGTTACCAAGGCAACGAGCTCTG
>CAUJFM010000055.1 GCA_963169595.1 Bacteroidota bacterium
GCTCGACATCCTGCTGAACAGCGAAAAAGTGGACGCCCTCAGCGCGCTCATCCACCGCGACCATGCGCACGAGCTGGGCAAGAAGATGTGCAGCAAGCTGAAGGAGCTCCTGCCCCGCCAGCAGTTCGACATCCCCATCCAGGCCGCCATCGGCGCCAAGATCGTGGCCCGCGAAACCGTGAAGGCCCTGCGCAAGGACGTGACGGCGAAGTGCTACGGCGGTGACATCAGCCGCAAGCGCAAGCTGCTGGAGAAGCAGAAGGAGGGCAAGAAGCGCATGCGCCAGATCGGAACGGTGGAAGTGCCGCAGCAGGCCTTCCTGGCGGTGCTGAAGCTGGACTGAGGACCGACCCTCCTGCGGCCTACCGGACCAACTTCCTTGCGGAGCGTGTCCTTTACTGGACCACCACCCGCTGTTCGCCGAGCGTGCCTCCGGGTCCTGCCACACGCAGCAGGTACAACCCGGGGGCAAGACCCTCCCGATGCAGGGTGACCGTTGACCTTCCGGATGCGGAAAGAGTGCGCGCCAGGCGGCCCTGGGCATCGAGCAGCTCGATGTGTGCCCCCATCGGCAGCGGCTCCGCAAAACCCAGGACAAGCTGATCTGTGAAGGGATTGGGCTGCAGGGTGAACGGCGCGGCGGCCGCCCCTTGGACGGCGGTGGTGATGTACAGATAGGGCTCGCTCACCGCCACACAGCCGTACTCGCTGGTCACCATCACCGTGTATTCGCCAGTGGCCTCGAGGTCGAGTTCAGCACCGTTCTGGCCTGGCAGCGGCATCCCATCGAGGTACCATTGGTAGAGCGCTCCGGCACTGGCCACCGCCACATCGCCCTGGGATGCATCGATGGTGGCGCTGTGCAGCTCGCAATCCACCAGCGTGTTGAGCGTGGTGTTGGTGATGATCGGCGGGTTCCAATCAAAGTGGATGGCCGCCGTGTTGGTGATGGTCGTCAGGTGCGGCCTGCCCGGCAGGGGCCTGATGCGGAACCGCACGTAGCCGTGGCTCGCCGGTTCGTTCACCACGCTATCGGGCAGTTGGATCTGATCGAAGCGGAAGGTGGCCAGGCCCTCCGGGTCCACGGTGATCGCCGTAAGCGGATGCGATGCGGCGAGCACCTGCATGCTGGCATGGTCCAAGGCATCGTGCAGGCTGTCGCGGACCACCACGGTGAATGCCGTGTCGATGCCCGTGTTCTGGAAGCGGATGGTGTAGTCCAGCCAGTCGATGTCCACGGGCACGGCGCCATGCACGCCGTAGCCCACGGGGGTCACCAGCTTGTCGTTGGGGTCGTAGGCGCAGAGCACGGTGAAGGTGTCCGGCTCCGCGGTGATGGTCAGCTCCGGATCGGTGAACGTGAGGGTATAGCCGAAGGCGGCTTCACTGAACACCGGTCCCATGGTGATCTGCAGATGGGCCACGAAGCTCTGGAACCAGCCCAGGCTGTCGATGCTCCAGTAGATATGGCCGTTCGCCACGGAGTCCGGTTGGGGCATGATCTCGTTCACCGTCACGCTCGGATGGACGTAGTAATCGAGCAGCATCTCCTGCCCTACGAAGCCCCCGGTGTTCTGCACCACGATCCACTTCATCACGTCCCAGTCGCAGCGGTAGGGACCGCTGGCGGTAACGGTAATGATCTGGTCCCCCTCGGAAGCTGTCGGCACCAGCCCGAAGTCCAGTCCGGTGGCGATCGGCTCGTCATTGCTGAGCGTGGCCACCAGTGTATCGGGGTCGTTGATCACCGAGAAGTTGGCCGGTGGGTCGTGCCACACCTGCCATGTGCCGGTATCCGCGGGCAGGTCATAGTCGCCCGCACTGTTGGTCCATACCAGCAGGTCGGTGGCATCGCTTTGCACCAGCCGGAAGGGCACCTTCTGGTCGATGGGATCGAGCGTGGCGTTCATGCCATAGTCGATGTACACCGAGCCGCGCAGCCGGAACGCGTTGAAGAAGAAATTCTCCTGCCAGGCCAGGGAGTGGAAACGGGCGTTCACCAGATCGGGGACGAGGTCGCCGTTCATGTCGGCCATCAGCAGGGCGGCCGTGCTCTCCGCTGTGGGGTCCGCGATGGTGGCCGGTCCCAGGGTGCCATTGCCCGCGTTGAGGCAGTAGTAGGTCACGTGCGTGTATCCGTCGCTGCGGGCGAACACCACGTCCATATGACCGTCGCCGTTCAGGTCGCGCGCGATGATCGCCCGGCTGGTTCCCGCAAGGCCGGTGAACAGTTGCTGGGACGTGAAGTTGCCGCTGCCGTCATTGAGGTTCACATGCACTTGAATGCCCTCGGGCATGCCCAACACGTCCAGGTCGCCATCGCCATCGAAGTCGGCCAGGTCGATGTGCGTGGCGATGCCCGCGCTGGTGATGGCCGTAAAGAGGCCACTGCCATCATTGATGGCGGCAACAAGGGTGCTGCCCGCACCGATCACCACATCATCGATCCCGTCCCCGTTCACATCGCCGATGCGGACGGACCCCACCGTGCTCAATGCGTCAGCGGGGACCACTGTGAAATTGCCATCGCCATCGTTCAAGTACCATTCGCCCGTACCCACCAGGTCGGTATCGCCATCGCCGTCCACATCGGATGCCGCACGGGCCAGCCCTCCACCGGGTAATGCAAGCACGGTCCAACTGCCGCCGCCGTTGTTGTTCCGCACGTAGCTCGCCTCCGGCCTGCCTGTGAACACGTCGGGGAACCCGTTGCCCGTGACATCGGCGGCGAACACATACCCACCGTTTGCCAGGTGGTCCACGATCAGCTCCTGATCGCCGAAGGTGCCATCGCCGTTGTTGGGGTACCAGGTGAGCTGCCTGCCGTAGGTGGAGGTGGCCACCAGGTCCAGGTCACCATCGAGGTCGATGTCCACGGTTCCAAGGTCGCTTGCGCCGCCCATGCACTGACCGATGGTGTTGCGCGATCCGAACGCACCATTGCCCAGGCCCTTGAACCAGCCCGCCACGCCGAGCCCATGCATGAACACGATGTCGGCCTCCCCGTCACCATCCACATCGCCCAACGCTTGGCCGGTACCCACCGTGTTGTACCCGGTGAAGTTCTCCAGGACAAGGGATGTCCATGCGGTGCCATCGCCATTGTTCAGCCACCAGCGCACATTGCAGCTCGTTCCCGTATTGCTGCTGAAGTCCAGGTCCCCATCGTCATCGATATCCGCCACGATGGAGCCGACGCTCTCATTGCCTCCCACGGTCATGTTGGCAGCGAAGGTGAAGTTCGCCGCGCCATCATTGGCCAGCCAGCGCTGAGCGGTCGGAGCCGTACTTTTCAGGACCAGGTCCATGTCGCCGTCCCCATCCACATCGGCCCCGATGAGGTAGTTCTGCGGGCTCATGTCCGCGATGGTCTGCTTGGGCCCGAAGGCACCTCCGCCCAATCCCTGGTACCAACCGCCCGCAGCACTGTTCTGTCCGCCGACCACCAGGTCCTTCACACCATCTCCGTCCAGATCGGCATGCGCCGCATAGATGGTTTGGTTGGTAAATCCGGTTGCGATCGCCGGGCCCTGCGTGAAATTGGCGCTGCCGTCATTGAAATGAATGTGTGTGGCCCCGGTGGTCATGACCAACAGGTCCACATCCCCATCGCCATCGTAGTCGTCGAGGATCGCTGCGGTGTGGGAGAAACCGAAGGGGACAGCGGTGCCGAAGGTCCCATCGCCCAGGCCCGGGTACCAGTTGGAGCCGGCCACCACATCGTTCGGCCCATCTCCGTTCACGTCCACGATACCCCAAACCGCCCCCCCCGTTCCGGTCGTGTTCAGCAGGGTCTGCCTCGGTCCGAAATTTCCAAGGCCATCATTGAAGAATGCGTGGATCGCACCCCCTCCCGGGAGGAACATCACGTCCAGATCCCCATCGTTGTCCAAGTCGCCTAATAACGGCGAGCGCGGGTAGTACACATCGCTTTGGAAGGCGAAGTTCTGCGGACCGAACTGGGCCGATGCCGACAGTGCAAGCACCATCGTGATCGCGTGGATGAGGTGACGTTCCATGGGACAGACGGTTACGCAAGGTAGACGCTGCATTCCATTGTGGTTGCCATGACCGGCCGGAATGGTCCGAACGCTGCTCTGTGTCCTGCACACCTCTGCGACACCGGTTGGTGCAGCGCGGCCGGCACATGTCGATCATCGCTTGCTTCCGAGCACGCAACAGCACTCTGCGCAAGGACGTGACGGCGAAGTGCTACGGCGGTGACATCAGCCGGAAGCGCAAGCTGCTGGAGAAGCAGAAGGAGGGCAAGAAGCGCATGCGCCAGATCGGAACGGTGGAAGTGCCGCAGCAGGCCTTCCTGGCGGTGCTGAAGCTGGACTGAGGGTCACCCCCTCGGAATTATCCGCCCCGGGTTGCCCACCACCACGCTGTTGGGCGGCACATCCTTGAAGACCACGGCACCCGCGCCGATGAGCACATCGTGCCCGATGGTGATGGGGCCGATGATGACGGCATTGGCACCGATGTCCACACGATCGCCAAA
>CAUJFM010000056.1 GCA_963169595.1 Bacteroidota bacterium
GCCGATGGTGCTGCCGGCCCCTTCGGTCACGCAGATCTGGAAGAGGTGCTCGTCAGAACCATGGCCCCAATCGTACACGCGCACGTAGTAGGTGGTGCCCACGGTGAGGCCGCTCTGGGTGAGCTGCTCCGAGGTGGTCTCTGTGCCGGTCGCGGGGAAGGACCCATCCGCACATCCCAGCGAGGTGAGCGAACCACAGTTGCCGGAGAAGATCTCCACCACGGCATCGGCGCCGTTGAAGCCCACCACACCGATGGTCTGGGTCTCGTTGGTGCACACAAAGGAGAAGAACACGTCGCGAGCGTTGCCGGAGGTGAAGCCACCGCATGCAATGGGAGCCAGCGACTGGGTGGCACCGGCCGTGGTGAAGTCCACGGGGTTGCAGGTAGCGGCGGAGGTCAGCACGATGGGCGAAGCGCACTCATCGCCGAACGGCGGGGGCGTGCAGGCCGCGGCAGTGATGGTCATCGTATAGGGGCCTTCCGAACCAGCCTCCACCAGCACGGGGATGTACCAGGTACCGGCAGGCACCTCGGAATAGTTGATGATGAGGTTGCCATCCGGGCAATCCGAGGAAGCGCTCGGGGTGATCACCGTGGTGATGGGGCAGTCGCCGATGCCGAGGGCGAAGTTGCCGAAGGCCGGGTTGGTGCCGCAGTAGCTGATCTGCACGTTGGCGCAGGTGGTGAGGCTGATGGCCTCCCAGGTGGTGGCAAAGCCGATGTCTTCGGAGTCGGTGCCGCCGGTGTTGTCACCATTGATCGTCAGCGTTGCTCCCACGGCCAGGGCTTGCACCGTGGCACCGGTGCACTCATCGTTGGCAGGGGTTCCACCGCCACGCACTTCCACCTCGGTGGCAGGACGGAGACTGGTGAACTGGGCGGGTTGGGTCGGCAGGGCCTTCTGGGCCATGCTGCCGGCGGCACACAGCGTGGCTGCGGCCGTCATCAGAACGGAGTAGATGTTCTTCATGGTTCGCTTTCCGGGAAAGGTTGGCCCGGACCACAAAGATGCCGTTCCGACCGGAACATGCAAATGCGCCTCCCGCCCACACCAGCCCCGTGCGAGGAGTCCTACCAACGACCGGTCACGCCCACCCACGACATGGCCCATGGGCTTCAACGTCCGGTTGGCTGAGCCAAGGTGCGCAAGACGGTGTCACGAGGCATTTGCCGACCCCGCTCGGGTCTGGTCCGTCACTGCCCATCAACAGGGCTGACCCTGTCCTCTAGCTCAACCCGCTGATCACGCCGTTCGCATCGATGTCCATGCCTTCGGCGGCGGGCACTTCCGGAAGACCCGGCATGCGCATGATCTCGCCGCAGATGGGCACCACGAAGCCGGCGCCGGCGCTGATCTCGATATCGCGCACGGTGATGCGGAAGCCGGTGGGCGCGGCGCGCAGCTCCTTGTTGTCGCTGAAGCTGTACTGCGTCTTCGCCATGCAGATGGGCACGTTGTTGAGGCCGAGCTTGTCGATGCGGCGCAGCGCGGTCTCGGCATCACCACTGTAGTCCACGCCTTCGGCGCGGTAGATCTCCTTCGCGATGGTCTCGATCTTCTGCTTGATGGAGAGCGAGAGGTCGTACAGCGGCTTGAAGTCGCTCTTCCCCTCCTCGATCACGCGCAGCACGGCGCTGGCCAGGTCGGTCATGCCGTCGCCGCCCTTGGCGAAGCCTTGGGCGAGCACCGCCTCGGCACCGCGCTCGGTGCAGTAGGCCTTGATCAGGTCGATCTCCTCTTGCGTGTCCGTGGGGAAGTGGTTGATGGCCACCACGGCCTTCACGCCGAACTTGGCCACGTTCTCGATGTGGCGCCCCAGGTTGGCGAGGCCGACTTTGAGCTTATCCGGCGCGGCGGTGTTCACCTCCTTCACGTCCACACCGCCGTGGTAGCGCAGTGCGCGCACCGTGGCCACGATCACCGCGGCGCTGGGCTTGAGGCCCGCCGCACGGCACTTGATGTCGAAGAACTTCTCGGCGCCCAGGTCGGCACCGAAGCCCGCCTCGGTCACCACATAGTCGCCGAGGCTGAGGCCCATCTTGGTGGCGAGCACGCTGTTCACGCCCTGCGCGATGTTGGCGAAGGGACCGCCGTGCAGGATGGCGGGGTTGCCCTCCAACGTCTGCACCAAGTTCGGCTTGATGGCGTCCTTCAGCAGGATGGCCATGGCGGCCTCGGCCTTCAGGTCGCGGGCGTAGACCGGAGTACGGTCCCAACGCTGGCCCACGTAGATATCGCCGAGGCGCTTCTTCAGGTCCTCGAAGTTGGTGGCGAGGCACAGGATGGCCATCACCTCACTGGCGGGGGTGATGTTGAAGCCGTCCTGCCGGGGCACGCCGTTGCCGGTGCCGCCCAGGCCGATGGTGATGTCGCGCAGCGCGCGGTCGTTCATGTCCATCACGCGCTTCCAGGCGATGGTGCGCGGATCGATGCCGAGCGAGCGCTTCCGGTTCTGCAGGTTGTTGTCGATGAGCGCAGCGAGCAGGTTGTTGGCCTTCTCGATGGCCGCGAAGTCGCCGGTGAAATGGAGGTTGATGTCCTCCATGGGCACCACCTGCGCGTAGCCGCCACCGGCCGCGCCACCCTTCATGCCGAACACGGGTCCCAGCGAGGGTTCGCGCAGCACAACGATGCTCTTCTTCCCCAGCTTGTTCAGGCCTTCATTGAGGCCGATGCTGGTGGTGGTCTTCCCTTCACCGGCCGGCGTGGGGCTCAGCGCCGTGACGAGGATGAGCTTGCTCTTGGTGAGCTTCTGCTCGTCGATGAGCGACAGCGGCAGCTTGGCCTTGGTGCGGCCATAGGGCTCGATGACCTCCGGGTCGATACCGAGCTTCTGAGCGATCTGCGCAATGGGCTTCATCTGCGCTTTCTGCGCGATCTCGAGGTCGGAAGGGAAGGACATGTGTGCTGCGTATTAGACGACGCGAAGGAACCGTAAAGGAGCGAAGGCGCAAAAAAGGAGGTCAGTTCACCAGGAACCCGGCTGTGCGCAGATCATCCCAGAATCCGGGGTAGCTCTTGTTCACCACATCGGGGTCGCTGATGGTGAGCGCGCCCAGCACCAGGGCCAGCGGGGCCAGGGCCAGGGCCATGCGGTGATCGCCCTGCGGATCGAAGAAGGGCACGCCCACGGGGATGGCCTTGCCGGCGATGTGGAAGGCGCCACCCTCGGCCACGGTGCGGCAGCCCAAGGCACCCAGCGCGTTGGCCACCGCCGCCAGCCGGTCCGTCTCCTTCACGCGCAGGTTGTCCAGTCCGGTGAAGCGCGCCTCCTGTCCGCGTCCGGCACAGGCGCACACCAGTGGTTGGAAGAGGTCCGGGTAGTGCCGCAGGTCGATGGGGTCCTGGGGCCATGGGCTGGCTGCTGCGCGGTGGGTCAACAAGGCCCCCTCAGCGGTGAAGGCCGTATCCACCCACGGCGCGAAGAACTGGCGGGCATGCCGGTCGCCCTGCAGGGTATCATCCTCCAGGCCCTGCAGGAACACGGAACCGCCGGGCGACAGCGCCACAGCCTCATACCAGAAGGCCGCCCCGCTCCAGTCGGCAGGCACGGTGTACGGGGCCGGGCGGTAATCCGCCGGGGGCACGCGCACCCCGTCCAGTTCCATGAAGGGGTACACCCCGAAGTGCGCCATCACCTTCAGGGTCATGTGCACGTAGGGTTCGCTCAGGCGCGTGCCGGTCCAGCGCATGGATAAGCCGCGCTCCATCACCGGCGCGATGAGCAGCAGGGCGCTGAGGTACTGACTGCTGATGGGCGAATCGAAATGCACCTCGCCGCCCTGCAGCCGGCGGCCCCGCACGCGGTAGCCCTCCGGCACGCGTTCCACATCGGCACCCAGGGTGCGCAGGGCGCGGACCAGGTCCTCGTGGGGACGCTCCAGCAGGCGCTCGGTGCCGGTGATGAGGCGCTCCTCCCCTTCGCGGCAGCAGGCCCAGGCGAGCAGGAAGCGGAAGGTGGTGGCCCCCGCCCCGCAAAGCATCACCGCACCCCGCCCCTTGAGGTGTTCCAGCAGGATGCGGGTGTCATCGCCTTCACCGGGGTCGTGCACCAGGTCCAGGTCGCCCAGCAGGCTGGCGATGATCAGGGCCCTGTTGGCCGCGCTCTTACTGCGCGGAAGACGCACGGTGGCGTTCAGCGGGGTGGACGGACGTTGGATGCGTACGACTGACATGGGGCGCAAAGGTGGGCATTGAAGGGGCGATCGGCCACCAACGACCGGTCACTCCCGCACCAGCAAGCGGTAGTGGTCCAGCGCCTCCTGCACCTGGGCCGCGGAAACCGGCACATCCACCGCTGCCGCGCCAATGGCGGTGAGCAGCGTGAAGCGGAACTCGCCCGCCTTGTTCTTCTTGTCGTTCCGCATCAGTTCGATGATGCGGTGCTCGGCGCTGCTGTCCAGCGCGAAGGGCCGGTAGAGCTCCTGCAGCTGTGCGGCGATGCGGTCATAGGCCTCACGGTCCAGCAGCCCGGTGCGCCAGCTCAGCCAGGCCTCGCAGATCATGCCCAGGGCCACCGCTTCGCCGTGGAGCAGCGCCCGGTGGCCGCTCTCCCACGAATAGGCCTCCAGCCCATGCCCGATGGTATGCCCGAAGTTGAGCGCCTTGCGCGGCCCGGACTCCAGCGGGTCCTCGGCCACCACGGCGGCCTTGATCCCGGCCGACCGCAGCACCAGCGGCGCCAGGGCATCCAGGTCGTGCAGGGGCGCCTCCCGGATGGCGTTCCAATGGTCCGCATCTCGAACCAGACCGTGTTTGATCATCTCGGCGAGCCCATTGAGCAGTTCGCGTTTGCCCAGGCTCTTGAGGAAGGGCGGGTGCACATACACGCCCACAGGATCATGGAAGAGGCCCACGATGTTCTTCACGCCCGCCAGGTCGATGCCGGTCTTTCCGCCGATGGCCGCATCCACCATGCCCATGAGCGAGGTGGGCACGTGCGCACAGCGGATACCGCGCTTGAAGGTGCCCGCCACAAAGCCCCCCACGTCCGTGACCACACCGCCCCCCAGGCACACCAGCAGGGCCTGCCGGTCCACAGCGCGTTCGGCGAGGTGGGTCCACAGTTCGCGGCATACCTCCAGGCTCTTGGACCCTTCACCGGCCGGGATGCTGATGGTGCCCGCTTTCCGCAGGGCCGGCACACGGCCCAGCAGCTCGGGTAGGCAGTGGCGCAGGGTGTTGTCGTCGCCCAGCACCACCACCGCGGTGGGGCCCATGTCCTGCACCGTGCGCTGCAGGGCCGACAGGGCACCGGCACCTACCAGCACATCGTGCCGACCTGCACTGATGGAGGTCACCTGTTCGGGGGATGCGCTCATCGTTAATTTTGGCGGCCCCTTGCCGTTCCCCCAAAGGAACGAAGGAAGCGGGCAACAGCGCCACCACCATGTCCGCCCCAGCCGGCACCGCCGCGCCCACCCGCCCCCGCACCATCGACCTGCAGGACACCCGCATCGCCTTCGCCCACAAGAGCGACCGCGATCTGTGGCAGGCCTATTGGCTGTTCCGCATCATCGGCAACCCCACGCTGTCCGGGGCCGGCCAGGCCTTCACCAAGGCGGCCCTGGCCCTGCGCCTGCCCATCAGCGGGCTTATCAAGGCCACCATCTTCCGGCAGTTCTGCGGCGGGGAGACCATCGATGAAAGCCTGGATACCGCCGCGAAGCTGGCCCGGAGCGGCATCGGCACCATTCTGGACCACAGCGTGGAAGGCGCGGATGACGAAGGCGCACTGGACCACACCGTGGAGGAGGTGCTGCGCACGATCGCCGTGGCCAAAGGCCGCACCGACATCCCGTTCTGCGTGTTCAAGCCCACCGGCATCGCCCGCGTGGAGATCCTGGAGAAGGTGAGCGCGAAGACGACGCTGAGCCCCGAAGAACAGGCCGAGTGGCAACGCGCACAGGCCCGCATGGCGCGCATCTGCGCCGCTGCCGCGGAAGCCGGCGTACCCACCCTGGTGGATGCCGAGGAAAGCTGGATCCAGGACGCGATCGATGAGCTCGTGGCCGCGATGATGGAGCGCTACAACACCAAGCGCGCGCTCATCTACAACACCGTGCAGCTGTACCGCCACGACCGCCTGGCCTTCCTGAAGCGCAGCACCGAGGAGGCCCGCAGCAAGGGCTACCTGCTCGGGGTGAAGCTGGTACGCGGGGCCTACATGGAGAAGGAGCGTGAGCGCGCCGCCGAGAAGGGCTACCGCGACCCCATCCAGCCCGACAAGGCCGCCTGCGACCGGGATTACGACGAGGCCCTGCGCTGGTGCGTGGAACACGTGGACCGCGTGAGCTTCGTGGCCGGCACGCACAACGAACAGAGCAGCCTGCTGCTGGCCCGCCTGATGGAGGAGCGCGGCATCGCGCACGACGATACCCGGGTCTGGTTCAGCCAGCTGCTGGGGATGAGCGACAACATCAGCTACAACCTGGCCGCATCGGGCTACCGGGTGGCTAAGTACGTGCCCTACGGTCCGGTGAAGGAGGTGCTGCCCTACCTGATCCGCCGCGCTGCGGAGAACACCAGCGTGAAGGGACAGACCGGACGTGAGCTGGGGCTGATCTTGGCGGAGCGGAAGCGCCGCAAGCGCTGACCGGCCATCGCCCGCCAACACCGTTCAACACGAACGGGCCGCACGCACCGGCGTGCCCCGCTATTTTGGTGTGACCAACCCGGCGGGCCATGACCAAGCACCTCCCCACCCTGTCCATCCTGCACTATGTGTACGGCGCCTTCCTCTGCGTGGGCGGGCTGGCCGCCGTGTTCATCATCGGCGTGGGCACCTTCCTCAGCAGCGACCTGCTGGTGGCCGACAGCGGCGAACAGGTACCCGGCTGGGTGGGCGGGTTCATCCAGGCCTTTGGCACCACCATCCTGCTGCTGGTGGAACTGTGGGGCGCACTGAACCTGTTGAGCGGTTACTGGATCGGCCGGCGCAGCAACCGCACCGGTTCCATGATCATCGCGGCGGTGAACTGCCTCAGCGTGCCGATCGGGCTTGCGCTGGGCATCTTCACCCTGATCACCCTGGCCAGCAAGGAGGTGGAGGACGCCTACACCTACCGCCCGTGAGCCGCAGGCTCAGCGCGGGGAGATGGACCAGAGGGTGGCCGTGCTGTCGCTATCGAAATCGCGCAGGCCCACGATGACGAAGCGCGCGGCACGACCGGAG
>CAUJFM010000057.1 GCA_963169595.1 Bacteroidota bacterium
AGGTCGGCCTGCTTCACCTCGTCCTGCTTGCGGCGTGCAGCGAGCAAGGCAGCCTCGTTCACCAGGTTCTTCAGGTCGGCACCGCTGAGGCCGGGCGTGGCGGCCGATACCTCGGCGAGCACCACATCCTTGGCCAGCGGCACCTTGCGCGTGTGCACCTGCAGGATGGCCTCGCGCCCCTTCTTGTCGGGCAGGTTCACCACCACGCGACGGTCGAAGCGGCCGGCGCGTAGCAGGGCCTTGTCCAGGATGTCCGGCTGGTTGGTGGCGGCCAGCACGATCACGCCGGTGGTGCTGCTGAAGCCGTCCATCTCGGCGAGGATCTGGTTCAGGGTCTGCTCCTGTTCCTGGGCCCCACCGAAGGCGGTGAGGCCGCGCGCCCGGCCGATGGAGTCGATCTCGTCGATGAAGATGATGGACGGGGCGTTCTCGCGGGCCTGCTTGAAGAGGTCACGCACGCGGGCCGCCCCAACCCCCACGATCATCTCCACGAACTCCGAGCCGCTCATGCTGAAGAAGGGCACGTTGGCCTCGCCCGCCACGGCCCGCGCGAGCAGCGTCTTGCCCGTGCCCGGTGCACCGATCAGCAGCACGCCCTTGGGTGCCGCACCGCCCAGCCGGGTGTACTTCTGCGGGTCCTTCAGGAAGTCCACGATCTCCACCAGCTCGTCCTCCGCATCATCGATGCCGGCCACATCCTCGAAGGTGACGCGCTTGTCGGTCTCCTTGTCGAAGCGCCGGGCGCTGCTCTTGCCCAGCCCGGAGAGGCCGCCCATGTCGCCACCCAGGGGACCCTGACGCATGCGGCGGAAGAACCAGATGTACATGGCGATGATGAGCAGCGCCGGCCCGAACATGAACAGGAAGGAGAAGATCGGGTTGGTGTCCTCCACGATGGGCTCGGCACTGATCTCCACGTGGTTGTCCAGCAGCAGCTGCTCCAGCCGCGTGTCGGCGAAGGCGGGCAGGGTGGTGGTGAAGTGCTTCACCTCAACTGGCTTCCTGCCACCCAGACCCGTTGTGGTGGTGTCCTTGGGCCAGGTGACCGGCGCGGTGAAGGTGCCGCTGATGGACTCGCCCTTGCCGTAGACCGCCTGCACATTGCCGCGCTCCACCTCGGCCTTGAAGAGCGTGTAGGGCACGGTGACGGGCTCCTCGGCGCCGGTGGTCATGAAGGAGCGCACGAACCAGATGTTGAGCAGGAGGATGATGACGAACCAGAACCACGAGATGCGTGGCAGCTGGGGCGGCTTGGGGAGGTCGCTCCGATCCGTTGGCTGCTGACGGGCGTTGCCCGGCGATGGGGTGTTGGCTGCCATTCCTGCGAAGGTACCCCGCTCCGGTGCTCGAACGAAGTGGATCAACGCACCAACGCCGTGACCATCGCCCCCGAAGCGACCGCTACTGCTCCGCTCTCCGCGCCTTCCGCTCGAACCAGATGCAGGTGGTCATGTCGTTCATCACGTTCAAGGAGGAACGCACCATGCCCAGCAGGCGGTCCACGCCGATGATGATGCCGATACCCTCCACCGGGATGCCCACACTGCTGAGCACGGTGGCCAGTACGATCACGCCGGCCCCGGGTGCGGAAGGCGTGCCGATGGACGCGGCCACGGTGGTCACCACCATCATCACGATGGCCGGGGTGCCCAGTTCGAGGCCGTAGACCTGCGCGAGAAAAATGGCGGCGATCGCCTGGAACGCAGCCGTGCCGTTCATGTTGATGATGGTACCCACCGGCACCACGAAGCGGGCGATGGGCTCGCGGATGCGGAAGGTCTCCAGGGCGGTGCGCAGGCTCAGGGGCATCACCGCCGCGGAACTGGCGGTGCTGAAGGCGAGCAGCATCAGGTCGCGGCATCCGCGCAGGAACTTGCCGGGGCGCACACCGCACCACCACGCCAGCAGCACGTTCGCCAGCGCCAGCAGGGCCATGGCCAGCAGCACGGCGAACACGTACATGCCCAGCCCGCTCAGCGCATGCCAGCCCACCGACGCGGTCACCTGGCACATGAGGCCGAACACCGCCAGCGGCGCCAGCTTCATCGCCCAGCGGATGATCGTCATGCAGATCTCCTGCACGGCCCCCAACAGGCGGATCACCGGCTCGGCGGTGGTGGCGTCCAGCGACAGCATCGCAATGCCCGCGATGATGGCAAAGGCCACGATGCTCAGCATCTCGCCCGAGACCATCGATGCCAGCGGGTTCTCCGGCAGCAGATCGGTGATGAAGGCGGTGACCGAAGGCCGCTCGGTGGTGATGTCGGGCACCGCTGCTCCCGCGTTCCAACCCTGGGCCGCAAGCAGATCGCCGGGCCGCAGCCAGCTGGCCACACCGATGCCGATGACGATGGCCGCCACCGTGAACGCCAGGAAGAACAAGGCCACCCGCGGGCCCAGCACCTTCAGCTCGGCCGGGTCGCCACCACCCACGATGCCCCGGATCACGGAACTGACCACCAGGGGGATCATGATCATCTGGATGAGCCGGATGAAGAGCAGGCCGGGGAGCGCCAGCCAGTCAATGAGCGGCGCCGCGACCGATGCAGGTACCAGCGCCGCATCCGCGCTCAGCGCCACGCCCAGGCCGATGCCGAGGAACATGGCGATGAGCACCTTCAGCCACAGACGCGTCTCCACCAGCCGCTGCAGGTGGCGGTACATGTCCTGCAAGGCCAGGATGGGGCGCGGCGTGTGGGCTTCGGACATCGGAGGGAGGGATGCGAAGCTAACCAGCCCGTGGAGGAACTCGCCCGGTGCGAAGGACTGTTCCCGGTGACGAACGGACCGCGCTGTGCAACGCATCACCTTTCGCGATGAGCAGGGTGCGGTGATGGACGCGACGTGGGTGAAGGAATGATGTGGTGCGAAGCCCGTTCTGAATTCTACATTCTTCATTCCCCGTTTGGGGCTGCAGGTCTCCGGTCCGGCCGGCCAGGCAGAAGCAGCGTCCCTCCCTCTCCGTCCGTCTCTTCCATACATTCGTTCATCATGCGCGCCGCACTCCTTTCCTTGCTACTGCTGCCCCTGCTGGCCTGCGCCCAGAGCTGGTGCCCGCCCGGTGCGACATGGACCTACGGCACGGACATGTTCGGCTTGTATGGCTACGGACAGTATGTCTACGTTAGCGATACCACGGTCGGCGGGCAGCTGGCGCATCGCATCGATGCGCAGGGCGCCATGTCCATGGCAGGACAGACACCGGTGGACCACTGGAGCCAACCCATCGCGGCCATCACCGCCCAGATCGGCGATGTGGTTGCGCTGTGGTCCAACACCGAGCAAGCTTGGGATACCCTGTTCTGGCTGGGTGCCGTGCCCGGTGACAGCTGGATCAGGCGCGGTGGACCGAACGGGGATTGCGACCCGCTGGACAGTCTGGTCATTGTGGATACGACCACGGTGGTCTACGACGGGCTTCCTCTCCGACGCTGGACCGTCGAGCAGCGATCGAACGGTATGAGCATGTTCACCGAGACCTTCACCGAACGGCTCGGCTGGACGATGAACTTCAGCCCCTACCCGGCCTGCATCATCTGGGATGGTCCCGTGGGCATGCGCTGCTACAGTGACCAGGACATCTCCGTGAACTTCACTGGGCTTGGCTGCGAAACACTGGTGGGCATCAACGACCACGCGGCCATATTGCGGCTCTCCGTCTTACCCAACCCCGGCACCACCCACTTCACCCTCGATCTTCCACCTGCCCCACACACAATCACCCTCTTCGATGCCACGGGCCGCCTGGTGCTGCAGGAGCGCACTTCGGAGGCACTACCGGTGATCGCCACGGAAGCGCTGCCCACCGGGTTGTACCGGATCGCCGTCCGCGATGAGCAGGGCGGGGTGATGGGCACTACGTGGGTGAAGGAGTGACCCTGCGCCCGGCCAGTTCTGAATTCTACATTCTACATTCTACATTTTTCATTCTTCATTCCCCGCTTGGGAGCTGTTGCAGGTCTCCGGTCCGGCGGCTTGGCGGAAGCAGCGTTCCTCCCTCCCCGTCCGTCTCCACTGTACATTCGTTCATCATGCGCGCCAGCCTGCTTTCCTTGCTACTACTGCCCCTGCTGGCCTGCGCTCAAAGCTGGTGCCCGCCGGGGGCTACATGGACCTTCAACTATTCGGACATGATGAACGGCTGGCATGGTATAACACGTGTGGAGCTTGTCGGGGATTCGATGGTCGGTGGACTCACCGCGCAGAAGCTGCGTGAAACGAATGTGATCGCGCCATTCGGCACCACGGACTACACCGCCTATGCAGCTCCGATCTCATTGCTTACACGGGAAGCAGATGGCGTGGTGTATGTCTGGGGGGGATGGCCAGAGGCATATGACACCTTGATGTGGTTCGGAGCTTCGCCTGGCCAGTCCTGGTCCACACCACACATGAACGACCCGTTCTATCGATTGACCGTGCTTGATACATCAACCGTCGTTGTTGACAGCGAACCCTTGCGCAGGCTCGTTGTGCAGTTCGGCGGCTGGGAGGGCATACCTCCCGACACTCTGCATGAACGGCTCGGGTTCTCCTTGAACTACCTCAATGGCTGGTCGTGGTTCATCACCGACCAACCTTGGTGGGGATTGCGCTGCTACCGCGATGACGAGATGACCTATATCGCACCCAATGTGATGGACTGTGGTTATACGCTCACGGTCAAGGAGGATGGAAATGGACACCGGATACTTCCCTTTCCCAACCCCGGCACCAGCCACTTCACCCTCGATCTCCCTCCCGGCGCCCACACCATCACCCTCTTCGATGCCACGGGGCGTTTGGTGCTGCAACAGCGCAGCGCCGAAGCCCGACCGGTGATCAATGCAGAAGTGCTACCGGCGGGTTTGTACCGTGTTACAGTGCGCGATGAACAAGGCGCGGTGGTGGGTGCGACGTGGGTGAAGGAGTGAGCCTTCCTGTCCGGGCGTTACGTTCACCGTGCATTGCATTCACTTATTGTATGCGCTTCCTTACTCTATTCACCAGCGTCCTGCCCTTATGGGCCTTCGCCTGCACCGCCTTCATCCTTCACGATGGCGGCCGCACCTTCGTGGGCAACAACGAAGACTCGTGGTGCGTGCATGGCCGCGTGCGCTTCGTGCCCGGTGAGGCGGGCCGGCTCGGGGCGGTGTACTTCAGCAGTTGGCGGGGCCACCCGTACATGCCCTGGATCGACCAGCTGGGCATGAACGAGGCCGGACTGGTGTTCGACGGGCTCACGGTGCAGCCGAAGGACGTGGCGCCTGCTCCAGACAAGCCAGCGCTGGAGTTCAGCGAACTGACCAACCGCGTGTTGGAACAATGCCGCGATGTCCCGGAAGCGTTGGTCTTCCTGCAGGAGCATGACCTGATGCTCCTGCACAAGAGCATGATCTTCCTGGCGGATGCGCAGGGCCGTTACGCCGTGGTGCAGAACGACACCATCCTGATCGGCGTGGAGCCATCCTTCGCGGTGGGCAACTGGCGGTTGAGCGGCGGCACGGACCATGACGCGATCCCCATACCCCGCCT
>CAUJFM010000058.1 GCA_963169595.1 Bacteroidota bacterium
CCCCCCCGGGGGGGGTCCCGCCCGGCCACCCCCCCGCCCCGCCCCCCCCCGGGCCCCCCCCCCCCGCCGCATGGCACCAACAAGAAGAGATCAGTGCTTGATGAAGCGCCCGTTGTGCAGGGGCGCGCCATCGGGCCCGAGCACGAGGATCTCGTACGGTGCGGGCGAGAGCTGTGCCAGGGAGGTGCGGTAGACCTGTTCACCGGGGGTGAAGGCCAGCTGCTGGTCGAGGATGATGCGGCCGCTGGCATCGAGTATGCGGATGGTGTGGTCGCCTTCGCGCACCACGTTCACCAGCATGTTCAGGTCGCCATCGGTGGGATTGGGGTACACGGCGAGCGTGCTGGTGGCCTTGGTGATGCGCACTTCCACCACATCGGAGGTCTTTGCGCTACCGTCCTGGTCCACCATACGCAGCCGGTAGTGGTTCACACCGGGGCGTGGGGCTGGGTCCACCAGACCGTAGCGGGTGGTGGTGGTGCTTTCGCCCATGGCGGCGACCGTGCCGATGGTGGCGAATTCACCGTCCTCCTGGAGGCGCTCCACTTCGAAGTGTGAAGTGCCCTGCTCGCTGGCGGTGGACCATTCCAGGTCCACAGCGGCACCGGTGGCCTGTCCTTCGAAAGAAAGCAGTTCCACGGGCAGCAGGGTGCAGTCCAGGCTGGCCCCATCGGTGAGCTGCCAGTTGAGGTTGAAGGCCAGGCCGCTCTGGCTGTAATTGCTGATGTAGAGCAGGTAGATCTCTCCGGTCGCCACGGTCAACGCCGAGGACCACTTGGAGCCCCATGAGCCTTGGGAGGGGTTGGGTGCGCTGGTTGACAGGCCGGTATCGCCGGAAAAACCACTATAGTTGCAACGGGTGGGCGTTCCGCTGGGCGGGCAGGACATGGAGCTGAACGGCCCCCACACCGCGAAGTCGTAGTCGTCGGAGGGGTTGGTCGGGGCGATGGTAAAGGCCACTGTGCCCCCGTTGGACGGTGTGAACTGGTACCAGAAGCCTTGGCGTTCGTTGGCGCCGAGGCAGCCACGGGTGTGCTGATTGAGGTCCACCGTGAGGCCGGTGTGGGCGGGGTTTGCATTGATCTGTTGGGAGTTGCAGACGGCCGTGCGCCCGTAGCAATCGCTGGTGGATGGCGCGGCCGACTGGCAATCGGCGATGGTGGCGTAGCGTAGGCCGGTGCCCGGTGTGGGTCCATCGGCGTATGCCGCGCCGTACATCAGTTGCAGCACGTAGCGGATCTCGCCCTGGTTGCCGCCGATGGCGGTGTAGCTGAGCTGGATGGTCTGGCCGGTGGTCGCGTTGATGTAGGCCGTTTCGCGGTCGGCGTTGGCGATGGTGTAGTTCACCGGAGCGCCCGCCCCCACTTGCACGGTCACGTAGCTGCCACCCCAGCCATTGCCCTGCGAGTCGTACATGTGCAGGGCGTAGGTGCAGGTGCCCCCGGCCGGGGGAGCAAAGGCGCACAGGTTGAAGGTGCCGGTGCCACCGCCGTTGTTCCAGACGCGCAGGTAGTAGGTGTCGCCCGGTGTGAGTTCCAGGGGGGTGAGGGAGAGGAAGGGCATGTTGCCCGGACCGCTGGTGTTGTCGCAGTTCACCAGGTAGAAGGTGCCGTTGCAGGCCGAAGCGCGGTACACGGCCATGCCGATGTTGGTGAGGCTACCTGCGGAGGTATTGAAGGTGACCAGTCCCCGGGCCGGAGCCACGAAGCTGAACCACATGTCGGCACCGGAGTATCCACCGCAACCGGGGTCGGGAATGCCGGAGGTGGCGGTGGCGGCCGCATTGGAATAGGTGGTGAAGGAGCAGGAGCTGCCCAGGGTGAGCGGGGTGGCGCCGCAAGGCTCATCGTAGGCCGGTGGTGCCCAGGCGCAGAGGTTGAAGGTGCCATGGGCATTGTTTTCGCCCCACATCCGCACGTAGTAGGTCTGGCCGGGTGTGAGCCCAGTACGGACGATCTCGCTCATGTTGCCGGGACCGTCGTCGGCATCGCATTCGATCAGGGTGAAGGTGCCGTTGCAGGCCGTGGCGCTGTAGAGTGCCATGCCGGTGTTGTTGAGCGTGCCAGCGGTGGTCTCCAGGCGGATCTCGCCGGTGGCAGGGACCACGAAGGAGAACCACACATCGTTGCCTCCGAAGTTGGCACAGCCGGGCGCGGGTATACCGCTGGTCGCGGTGGCCGCGAGGGTGGTGGCCGCGATGGCGCTACAGGAGGTGCCCACGGTGAGGGCCGTGGCGTTGCACGGATCATCATTGGCCGGAGCACCAGGACTCCAGATGCAGAGCCTGCCCTCCATGGTGCCATTGTCGTTGTGACGCTGGATGCGGACCATGTAGTCCTGGCCCGGCACGGTGATCATGTTGGTGATCACGGCATTGTTGCCATTCCCACCGCTATTGACACAGGCCACCTGGCTGAGGCCGGCGGTGCAGGTGCCGGTGTACACATGGATGATGGACCGGTGGTTGTTGTCCGGGTCGAAGGTGATGCTGGTGGCGGTGCCGGTAGCGGTGAACCAGCCCCAGGCATCATCATAGTTCCCGCCACTGCAACCGCTGGCCGTGTAGGTGGCGGTGAAGGAGGACGGCTTGTCGAAGTTGCTGTACGTGCAGGAAGACCCCACGGGGTATTCATTGCCTGCGTTGTATCCACAGGTGTTGGTGGCGGTCTGCGCCTGGGCGTGCAGGGCGACCATGGCCAGGGTCATCGTGGCCAGCAGGCCGCGCAGGATGGAGGCGATGTAGTGTGCCATGACGTTCATTCGTTGGGGTCGGCGGCGGTGCCCTCCGTGCGGGGTCGCCGGTAGGTGAGCGATACACCGAACTGGGTGGCGAGGGCCACCACGGCCTGCGGGTCGAGCGGGCGGTAGGCCAGCACATGCATCAGCTGTGTGGGCCGGTCCACGTTGACCCGCATCCCGGGGTCGAAGCCGGACATGGATTCCAGCAGGGCCTTTTCGGTCTGTGGGGCCAATTCACCGGCCACTGCGAACTGGTAGCGGTGCTCCTGCTCGATGAACGCGAGCTGCTGTGCTTGTCCGGCCGTGGCGGCCAGCAGGAGCAACGGGAGGAGCGTGGTGCGTAGGTAGCGCATCTGGGTCGTTGGCATGCGGGAGTAGGGCATGCCGGGCGCTATAACGCGATCCGATGGATGAAGGTTACAGAACGACGAACGCCCCTTGGGCAGGTCCAAAGGGCGTTCGGCAGGGGGCGGGGGGGGATCAGCCGACCAGGGAAGCGCTGGCCAGGGCGGCCTTGTCGGTGCCGGGGTATTGGGCCAGTGCGGCACGGAGGCAGTCCACGGCCTTGAGGAGCAGGGGCTGTTCCAGCACATAGGCCAGGCGCACCTGTTGGCGGCCGGTGGCGGGGTCGGTGTAGAAGCCGCTGCACGGGGCCATCATTACGGTGTGGCCCTCGTGGCTGAATGATTCCAGCAGCCATTGACAGAAGCGGTCGGCATCGTCGATGGGCAGTTCGGCCACACAGTAGAAGGCCCCCTTGGGCTTGGGGCAGGTGACCCCCGGGATGGTGTTGAGGCCGTCCACCAGGATGTTCCGCCGGGCCACATATTCGCCGATCACGTCGGTGAAGTAGTTGTCCGGCGTGGCCAGTGCGGCTTCCGAGGCGATCTGCCCGAAGGTGGGGGGGCTTAGGCGGGCCTGCGCGAACCGGAGCACGGAGGCGTAGAGCTCAGCGTTGCGGGTGATGAAGGCACCTACCCGCGCGCCGCACATGCTATAGCGTTTGCTCACGCTGTCCACCAGCACCACATGCTGGTCCAGTCCGTCAAGGGTCATGGCGCTCACATGCGAGGCACCGTCGTAGCAGAACTCACGGTACACCTCGTCGGCGAAGAGGAAGAGGTCATGCTTCAGCACGATCTCGCGCAGGCGCTCCAGCTCGGCCTTGCTGTAGAGGTAGCCGGTGGGGTTGCCGGGGTTGCAGATGAGGATGCCCTTGGTGCGCGGGGTGATCAGGGCCTCGAAGGCGCTGATGGGCGGCAGGGCGAAGCCGTCCTGGATGGTGCTGCGCACGGGCACCACGGTGACCCCGGCGGCCAGGGCGAAGCTGTTATAGTTGGCGTAGTAGGGCTCGGGGATGATCACCTCATCGCCCGGCTCGAAGCAGGCCATCATGCCGAAGAGCAGGGCTTCGCTGCCCCCGTTGGTGACGATGATCTGCTCGTGGGTGACGTGGATGCCGTGCTTGGCGTAGTAGGTGGCCAGGCCGCGGCGGTAGCTCTCGTAGCCGGCGCTGTGGCTGTACTCGATCACCGTGCGGTCCAGGTGCCGGATGGCGTTCAGGGCCACCTCCGGGGTGGCGATGTCGGGCTGCCCGATGTTGAGGTGGATGACCTTGGTGCCGCGCTGCTTGGCCGCCTCGGCGAAGGGGACCAGCTTGCGGATGGGCGAGGGCGGCATCTGGCGGCCCTTGGTGGAGATCGATGGCATGGGAAAAGTTCGTGGGGCGAAGTTCGGCGATCGCCGGGGACCGCGCGTCATCAGGGAGGTCACGGCCCTGTTCCCTAAAGCAAAGGACCCCCGCCGATGCTGGCGGGGGTCCTGCGGAATTGTCGTTCAGAAGGCTCAGTTCTCCACGGGGGCCATGGGGCTGGGCTCCTTCACCGGGGTGGTGGGCGTCTCGGCCCCGGCGGTCACCGTGCCTTTGATGCGCACCACCTTCTCGGGTTCGTTGGTGGCGTTGCTGCTGATGGTCACCGTCTTGTTGATGGCGCCCACGCGCTTGGTGTCGTACTTCACCGTGATCACGGTCTTGCCACCGGGCTTGATGGGCTCGGTGTCGCACTTGGGCACGGTGCAGCCGCAGCTGCCTTTGCAGTTGGTGAGGATCAGGGGGGCATCACCCGTGTTGGTCACCACGAACTCGCAGGTGCCGTTGGCGCCCTGGGGGATGGTGCCGTAGTCGTGCACGTCCTTGTCCACCGAGATCTTCGGGCCCGACTGGGCGAAGGTGGCGCTGGAAAGGGCGGCAAGGCCGAGGGCGAGGAGGAACTTCTTCATGGTGTGTGTCGGTTCAATGGTCCGGACCCGTTGTGCAAGTACCGTGCCTTAGTGCTTCTCCACGGGGGCCATCGGGCTGGCCTCCTTCACCGGCGAGGCGGGGGTGGTGGCGGCGGCCTCCACGGTGCCCTTGATGGTGACCACCTTGCTGGGGGCGTTGGTGGCGTTGCTGGAGATGGTGACGCTCTTGTTGATGGGGCCCACGCGGTTGGTGTCGTACTTCACCGTGATGGTGCTCTTGGCGCCCGGCTTGATGGGCTGGGTCTCGCACTTGGGCACGGTGCAACCGCAGCTGCCCTGGCACTGGCTGATGATGAGGGGCTGGTCGCCGGTGTTGGTCACAATGAACTCGCAGGTACCGTTGGCGCCTTGCTGGATGGTGCCGTAGTCATGCGTCTCCTTGTCCACGGAGATCATCGGGCCGGTTCCGCCCACGGGTTTGCCGGTGGCTTGGGCGAAGGCACCAAGGGTGAGGACGCCCAAGGAGAGGGAGAGAAGGAACTTTTTCATGGAAAGGTTCAATTGTTGGCTTGTTCTTGGTACGCCGAAGGTAGTGGGGTGGTTGAGTAGCTTGTGTGACCTTAACAGGAGTTTAACAGCGGGCCGTTCAGCGTCCCGG
>CAUJFM010000059.1 GCA_963169595.1 Bacteroidota bacterium
GTGCTCCGTGCTGGCCATTGCGGACATGACCCAGCCGAGCACGGCCAAGCGGCTCTACGTGATCGACCTGAAGAACAAGGCGCTGCTGCTGCGCACCTACGTGGCCCACGGCCAGGGTTCGGGTGAACTGCACTGCACCTCGTTCAGCAACCGCGAAGGCTCGCATGCCACCAGCAAGGGCCTGTACCGCGTGGGTTCAGAGATCGTGAGCCCGAAGCACGGCCCTGCACTGCTCCTGCATGGCCTGGAGAAGGGGCTGAACGACCAGGCCCTGGCCCGTGAGGTGATCATCCACGGCGCCGATTACGTGAGCGCCGGATTCATCGCCGAGCACGGCCGCCTGGGACGCAGCTGGGGCTGCCCGGCCGTGTCCCGTGCCGAAATGCCCCGGCTGATCGAACTGCTCGCCGACGGCAGTGCCCTGTACATCCACGGCCGGTAGCGTTCCGGTACGCTGTTGTTCCTTTGACGCGCCATGCGTCATTTGCTGAGCCTTGCCTTAGGAGGCACCCTGCTGCTCTCCGCCTGTTCGGAACAGGCGCCTCCCTCACCCACCGCGGAAGCGAAGGTGGCCGAACTGAACGCCGTGTTCGAGTCACCGCAGGCCTATTCGGTCCGCCGGTTGACCCCGGAGGACATCACCCGCTTCCTGGCTGAACACCCCGAGTTCAAGTCCGATTCCGCGGACATCGCCGGGTTCTATGCCCGTCGCGACCATCAGTATGCTTGGTTCGTACGCGATTCCCTTTCACAGTCCGCATCGAGCTTCCTGGCCCTGTTCAGTTCCGCTGATACGGCCTTCCGTGAAGTGGCCGAGCTGCGAGACCGCCTGAGCTCCCTGCTGGCCAGCTCGCTACCGCCGGACAGCATGAGCGTGGCTTGCGACAGTTGCCGGCTGCAGATGGAGCTGAACCTCACGGCCCAGTTCTTCCACTATGCGGCCAAGAAGTACGCGGGGCTGGCCCGGGACCCCAAGGCGCTGGACTGGTACATCCCCCGCCGGAAGAAGGACTTCAACCGGCTGCTCGATTCCCTCGTGGCCGGGCGGATGGACCTGCAACTGCTGGAACCCGTGCATCCGCAGTATGCCCGGCTGAAGAGCTGGTTGAAGCGCTACCACGACCTGGAAGGCGATACCGCCTGGACCGCCCTGTCGCTGGGCGATGTCCGCAAGATCGAGCCGGGCGGGGACCATCCCATCCTGCCCGAGGTACGGCGCCGTCTGCTGTTGCTCGGCGACCTGGACAGCACCCGGTCCAAGGATGCTGGCACCGCCTACGATACCACGCTGGCGGCCGGCGTAAAGGTGTTCCAGTCCAGGCATGGGCTGCATCCGGACGGCGTGATCGGCCAAGGTTTCCTACGCACCATCAACGTGACCCCGGCCGAGCGGCTGCGCACCCTGCTGGTGAACATGGAACGGCTGCGCTGGGTGCCCGATGAAGTGGCGCCGGACCAGCTGCTCGTCAACATCCCCGAGTTCAGGCTGCATGTGTACGAGGAAGGCCGCGTGGTGATGAGCATGGATGTGGTGGTGGGCACCACCGCCACGCGCACGGTGATCTTCAGCGACACCATGTCCACCATCGTGTTCAGCCCCACCTGGACCGTGCCGATGAGCATCGTGCGCAGCGAGATCCTGCCGGCCATGGCCAAGGACCCGGGCTACCTGAAGCGGAAGAACATGGAGCGGATCGGTGGCAGCGCCAGCAACCCCATCATCCGCCAGAAGCCGGGGGCCAGCAACGCGCTCGGCCGGGTGAAGTTCCTGTTCCCGAACAGCTACAGCATCTACCTGCATGACACGCCCTCGAAGAGCCTGTTCAGCCGCGAGCAACGCGCCTTCAGCCATGGCTGCATCCGTGTGAGCAAGCCGCGCGACCTGGCCGAGTACCTGCTCCGCAACGACAGCACTTGGACACCTGAGAAGATCGGCAAGGCGATGATGAGCGGCAAGGAGACCTTCGTGAAGCTGAAGGAACGGCGCCCGGTGACCATCGGCTATTTCACGGCGTGGGAGGACGCTGAGGGCCGTCTGCAGTTCCGCGAGGATGTCTACGGGCTGGATCAGCGGCTGGCCGACGAGCTGTTCACCCCACCCACCCCGGTGGAGGTGCCCCTCACCTCGTCGCTGCCGTAGGTTCCCCCACGTACAGCTTCAGGTCACCGCCGAAATAGCGCACCAGGCTGCTGTTGCCCCAGTGCTCCGGGTCCGGACCCGCGTCCAGGATGCGCAGGCTGCGCGGCATGGGCTGTATCGCGGAAAGGTGCAGTTCCTTTTCCCCGCTGGCGATCGCCTGTTGGATGGCGCCGTAGCGTTCCATCACGCCCGCATCGAAGTGGGCCAAGCGGCCATCGAGCAGGTCCATGCCCACGCGTCGGCCCGATCCCACCAGGAACAAAGCGCCGACGAACAAGGCCCAGGTCCACCGTTGCATGCGCTGTGAACCGAGGTGGCCGATCACGTCCGCCCAACGCGCGCGCCGCAGGGCCATGGAAAGGAAGAGCAACCAGCCGGGCAGGAAAACGAAGCAGGCCACGTTCACCGTGCGGTGCTGGCCCAGGATCCCGGTGGCCCAGTACGGCAGCGCCATCAGCAACCACACCAGTCCTACGAGCACGGCCAGCACCCACCAAACCGGCAGGTTCCAGCGCAGGGTGAGGCTGAGCCTTCGGTCCAGGGTCACCCACAGCACCGAGGCCATCAGCAGGGCCGGCTCGGTGACCCAGGTGGCGATAAAGCGTGCCGTCTGCAACCCGCCCCAGAACACGGTATGCAGGACCTGGCCCCGCTCCGGAAAGTGCTCGGCACGCACCGCATTGCCGGGGGCCATCGCCATGAACAAGGCGAGCCCGATCGACAGGGCGACGAAGAAGATGGGCACGGCACGCGTCATCCCCCCCGTGCGCCACATGGCCAGGAGCACACCCGCATGGAGCAGGACCACGAGCACGGCATGGGTCTCGCTGCATCCCGCGCTGAAAACGGCAAGGACCAACGCGGCCGCGAGCAGACCGATCCGCTGCACCCCTTCAGCGCCGCGCGACAGGCGCACCCAGCAGGCCGCCAGGAACAGCAGCAGGGCGCTGGGTAACTGGTAGCTCACCGCGCCGGTGTACCAGTAGATGCCTTCACCCAGGTCGGGCATCACCTGTAGGTAGAGCAGGAGGAAGACCGTTGCGGAAAGCGCACCCTGGCCCCGCGTGGCGCGATCCGCGAACAGGGCCCGCCAAAGCACCAAGGCCCCCAGCCAGGTGAGGCCCAGCAACACCAGCGGCACCGCACGGTATACCATCAGGCCCGTGTCTAGCCCCAGCTGCATGGGGTTACGCAGCACCAGGATGTTCGATGCCCAGCGGCCGTTCCACGAATGGTGCTCATGCACCAGTCGGTCCAGCAAGGGCATCTCGCCACCGGCCACGGTGTAGCTCCAATCGTCGGCGAAGGGATGCACATGCAGCGCCACCAGCACGAAGCGGAGTAGCGCAACCAGCAGCGACAGGACGAGCAGGATATGGGCGGTGCGCGGCGTCATGGCGACGGGCGCTGGGTCAAACACCGATGCGGTCCTTCACCCGGTAGTGGTTGCGCTCGGGTGCATTGCGGTGCACCAGCTCGGCCACGAAGCCCATGGTGAAGAGCTGCACACCGATCACCATGGCCGTGAGGGCCACGAAGAAGAGACCCTGGTCCGACACACGCGGGGCCGCCTGATGCAGCACGTACACGTGCCAGAGCTTCTCGCCCACCACCCAGGTGGCGGAGAGCAGGCCCACCATGAACATGAAGGTGCCCACGGCCCCGAAGAAGTGCATCGGCTTGCGACCGAAGCGGAACACGAAGGTGATGGTGAGCAGGTCGAGGAAGCCGTTGATGAAGCGGTCGAAGCCGAACTTGGTGCGGCCGAACTTGCGCGGATGGTGCTTCACCACCTTCTCGCCGATCTTGCGGAAGCCCTCCTTCTTGGCGATGAAGGGGATGTAGCGGTGCATCTCCCCATAGACCTCGATGCTCTTCACCACCTCGTGGCGGTAGGCCTTCAGCCCACAGTTGAAATCGTGCAGCATCACACCGCTCACCCGCCGGGTGGTCCAGTTGAAGAGCTTGGTGGGCAGCGTCTTGGAGAGCGGGTCGTAGCGCTTCTTCTTCCAGCCGCTCACCAGGTCGAAGCCTTGCTCGCGGATCATCCGGTACAGCTCGGGCACCTCGTCCGGGTCGTCCTGCAGGTCGGCGTCCATGGTGATGACCACCGCGCCTTGTGCGGCCTTGAAGCCTTCGTTCAGCGCGGGGCTCTTGCCGTAGTTGCGCCCGAACCGGATGCCCTTCACCCGGCCGTCCGCGGCACAGAGGCCTTCGATCACCGCCCAGGACCCATCGGTGCTGCCATCGTCCACCAGGATCACCTCGTACCGCACGCCCATGCCCCCAAGCACCTGATGGAGCCGCTCCAGCAGATGGGGCAGCGACTCGTGCTCATTGAACAGGGGAACGACGATGGAGAGGTCCATGCTGCAAGATTACGCCTCCTCCTCGCTAGAACGCATGGAGTTCCTACCTTTGTGCGGGGCAAGTCCTGTACGACCAGCTCCCGCTGAATCCCCCAGGTCCGGAAGGAAGCAAGGGTAGGCGGTTGATGCGGTGCGATGCGGGTCGCTTGCCCCACTTTTTTTGCCCATTTTTTCGTGCACCAGTCGCCCTGAAGGATCTCCATCCGGGGCGCTACCTTTCCGGCATGGCGGAATTTGTGAAGGTGGTCCTGGTCACTGGCGGGTCCAGCGGACTGGGCAAGAGCATCTGCGAACGGCTTTCGGCCCTGGGCCACAAGGTCTACGGCACCAGCCGCAAGGCGAACGGCGTGGAACCGGTGGGCAGCCACCACCTGCTGGCCATGGACGTGACCGATGCACACAGCGTACAGACCGCGGTGGACGAGGTGCTGCGGCGCGAGGGCCGGATCGATGTGGTGGTGAACAATGCCGGCCTGGGCATCCAGGGCGCAGTGGAGGACATCACGCCCGAGCTCGCGCAGCGGCTGTTCGACACCAACGTGCTGGGGCCCCACCGGGTGTGCCGGGCCGTGCTTCCCGCCATGCGGTCCCAACAGCGGGGCCTCATCATCAACATCAGCAGCATCGCGGCCAATTTCGGGCTGCCCTACCGCGGCTTCTACAGCGCCAGCAAAGCCGCGTTGGACCGGCTGAGCGAGGCCCTGAGCACGGAGGTGGACCGCTTCGGCATCACGGTGGTCACCGTGCAGCCCGGCGAGTTCAACACCAACATCGCCACCGCACGGCTCCGCCCCGAGGTGATCAGCGAGGCGCACCGCCCCGGCTACGAGAAGGCCATGGCCGTGCTCGGCGGAAGCATGCACTACAGCCGCGACCCTGATGAACTGGCGCGGGTGGTGGCCCGCATCATCGCCTCCCCCAAGCCTGCCACGGTGTACCGCGTGGCGCAGGGGGTGCAGAAGATGAGCGTGCTGCTGAAGAAGGTGCTGCCCGGACGACTATTCGAACGGATGGTGCGCAAGCACTACGAATGAGCCTGGCATGACGACCTACGACCCGAGCAACTGGTTCAAGGCGCTGGCCATCCACCGGTCGGATACCTTCCGCAAGCTCTGGCCCTGGCTGCTGCTGCTGGGTCTCTACACCGCCACGGTGGGCTATGTGGAAGTGCAGTACCTGCACCTGAACAAGACCAGCTTCGTCAGCAACCTGCCCGTGATGCACAGCCTGCTGGGCTTCGCGATCAGCATGCTGCTGGTGTTCCGCACCAACACGGCCTACGACCGCTGGTGGGAAGGCCGCCGGCTGTGGGGACAGCTGGTGAACGTGAGCCGCAACCTCGCGATCAAGGTGGCGGCCTACCTGCCGGAGGACGCCGGCACCCGCACCTTCCACGCACGGCTCATCGGCATCTTTGCCACGGAACTGAGGCTGCACCTGCTGTCGGAGCGCACCCGGCTGGAACTGGACGGCGGCTCCCATCCGGAGATCCCCGACTTCGACCGCAGCAAGCACGTGCCCGCCCAGGTGGCCGCGTTGATGCACCACCGGGCCATGCGCCTGTACCGCGATGGGCACATCTCGGGCGAGCAGCTGCTGGCGCTCAATAGCGACCTCGTGCAGTTCATGGACATCTGCGGCGCCTGTGAACGGATCAAGAACACGCCGATCCCCTGGTCGTACAGCAGCTTCATCAAGAAATTCATCGTGATCTACGTGGCCACGCTGCCTTTCGGCTTCGTGTTCACGCTGGGCTACATCGCCGTGCCCGTGGTGATGTTCATCTTCTATGTGCTCGCCAGCCTGGAGCTGATCGCCGAGGAGATCGAGGACCCCTTCGGCAAGGATGTGAACGACCTGCCCATGGACCGCCTGGCGATGACCATCACGCGGAACGCGGAGGAGATCCTGGCCTGAACGAACGCCTGAAAAGCCGAAGCCCGGTCCCCGCATGTGCGGTGACCGGGCTTCCTGCTTCTTGGGAATGGTGCCTTACTCGGCGCCCTCCTCTTCGTTCTTGCCGCCCTTGGTAGCGCGCTCCTTGTTCTCCATGGCGCTCTTCAGGTCGCTCAGCACGCTCAGGTCGCCGAGGGTGCTCTTCTCCACCTTCTCGTTCACGCTCTTCACGGAAGCGGACGAGGAAGCACCGGCCTCCTTGCGTGCACCACCGCGCTTGGGAGCGGTCTCGATCGGCTCTTCGCCCTCCTCGAAGGTGCGGGTGTGGCTCAGCACGATGCGACGGGCATCGCCGTTGAACTCCAGCACCATGAAGGGAAGCTTCTCCTCGAGCTCGGCCTTCGAACCGTCGGCCTTCTTCAGGTTCTTGGCGGTCACGGTGCCTTCCACGCCGTAGGGCAGGCTCACCACGAAGTTCTGACCGGCACGGCCCGTGATCGTACCCTCGTGCACGCTGCCCGGGGTGAACACGGTGGCGAACACCTCCCAGGGGTTCTCCTCCACCTGCTTGTGGCCGAGGCTGAGGCGGCGGTTGTCCTTGTCCACCTCCAGCACCATCACCTCGATGTCGTCACCGATGTTGCAGAACTCGCTGGGGTGCTTGATGCGCTTGGTCCAGCTGAGGTCGCTGATGTGGATGAGACCGTCCACGCCCTCCTCCAGCTCGGCGAAGATGCCGAAGTGGGTGAAGTTGCGCACCTTGGCGGTGTGCTTGGAGCGGACCGGGTACTTGAACTCGATGTCGGCCCAGGGATCGGGCGACAGCTGCTTCATGCCGAGGCTCATCTTGCGCTCTTCGCGGTCGATGTTCAGGATCACGCACTCGATCTCCTGGCCCTCCTTCAGGAAGTCCTTCGGGCTGCGCAGGTGCTGGCTCCAGCTCATCTCGCTCACGTGCAGCAGGCCCTCCACACCGGCGGCCACCTCCACGAACGCGCCGTAGTCGGTGATCACCATCACCTTGCCCTTCACCTTGTCGCCCACGTTGAGGTCGGCGCTCAGTGCATCCCAGGGGTGCGACTGCAGCTGCTTCAGACCGAGGGCGATGCGCTTCTTCTCGTCGTCGAAGTCCAGGATCACCACGTTGATCTTGTCGTCGAGCTTCACCACCTCCTCGGGGTGGCTCACGCGGCCCCAGCTCAGGTCGGTGATGTGGATCAGGCCGTCGACACCGCCCAGGTCCACGAACACGCCGTAGCTGGTGATGTTCTTCACGGTGCCTTCCAGCACCTGGCCCTTCTCCAGGCCGCCGATGATCTGCTTCTTCTGGGCTTCCAGTTCGGCTTCGATCAGCGCCTTGTGCGAGACCACCACGTTCTTGAACTCCTGGTTGATCTTCACCACCTTGAACTCCATGTTCTTGCCCACGAACTGGTCGTAGTCGCGGATCGGCTTCACGTCGATCTGCGAACCGGGCAGGAAGGCCTCGATGCCGAACACGTCCACGATCAGGCCGCCCTTGGTGCGGCACTTCACGTAGCCCGTGATGATCTCGTTGGTCTCCATGGCGTGGTTCACCTTGCCCCAGGCGTTGTGCACGCGGGCGGTCTTGTGGCTCACCACCATCTGACCACCGCGGTCCTCCTGCTTCTCGATGTAGACCTCCACCTGGTCACCGATCTTCAGATCGGGCTTGTAGCGGAACTCGCTGACGGGGACCACACCCTCGGACTTGTAGCCGATGTTGATCACCACCTCCTTCTTGTTCATCCCAACGACGGTGCCCATCAGCACTTCCTTCTCGGAGATGCTGCTCAGGGTGTCCTCGTACGCCTTCTCCATCTTCGCCCGATCGGCGGCGGAGAGGGCCTTCTTGTCATCCTCGACCGCCGCCCAATCGAAATCGGCCGGGGGTTCGGCGAAGGTGACCTTGTTGTTCTCGACTTTCGACATGTACTTCCTAACTGCTTGTATCCCGGACCAAGGGGCCACTGACCGGGAGGGTTCTGTTTGCCCACGGTGTCCCTGCGTGAGCTTCCGTCTAAGGCCAGCCGTACAGCTGGTCCGAAAAAGGACCGCAAAAGTAGGAAAAGTCTGGAAATCAGACGATCAGAAGATCAGACGATCAGAAACCCGGGAGGAACCGACGGCATGAGCTGAACCCAGCGGGTACCTTTGGCGTTCGCGACGTACCAGTAAGGCATTCGATCATCTGATCGTCTGATCTTCTGATCATCTGATCGGCATGCGCTCCTTCACCATCCCCTCCCACTACCGCAGTGACCTCATCGGCCGCCTCAAGGCCTTCCGCAAGGCGCAGGACCCCAAGAAGAAGGACCTGAGCCCCACGGTGTTGGACCTCGGCACGGTGCGCTTCGTGTTCGCCCGGCACTTCGGCTTCTGCTACGGGGTGGAGAACGCCATCGAGATCAGCTACAAGGCCCTGGAGGAGAACCCCGGCAAGCGCATCTTCCTGCTGAGCCAGATGATCCACAACCCGGCCGTGAACGACGACCTCACCAGCCGGGGCATGCGCTTCATCCAGGACACCAACGGCCAGCCGCTGATGGACTGGAACGAGCTCACGGCCGACGATATCGTGATCATCCCAGCCTTCGGCACCACCCTGGAGACCGAGGAGAAGCTGAAGGCCATCGGCATCGACCCGCTGAAGTACAACACCACCTGCCCCTTCGTGGAGAAGGTGTGGAACCGCAGCGCACAGCTGGGCCAGAAGGACTACACCGTGGTGATCCACGGAAAGGCGAAGCACGAGGAGACGCGCGCCACCTTCAGTCACACCGCGGCCGGCGCGCCCGCCGTGATCATCAAGGACATGGCCGAGGCGCAGGAGCTGGGCCGCATCATCATGGGTGAACTGCCCGCCGCGCGCTTCCACGAGCTCTTCGGCACGCGGTGCACGCCGGGCTTCGACCCCGCCAAGGACCTCGCCCGCATCGGCGTGGTGAACCAGACCACCATGCTGGCCACCGAGACCCAGGCCATTGCCGACCACCTGAAACAGGTGATGATCGGGAAGTACGGCGATGCCGACCTCAAGGCCCACTTCGCCGACACGCGCGACACGCTCTGCTACGCCACCAACGACAACCAGGACGCCACCAACGAACTGCTGAAGGCCGAAGCCGACTTAGCGCTGGTGGTGGGCGGCTACAACAGCAGCAACACCAGCCACTTGGTGGAACTGCTCGAGCATAAGTTCCCCACCTACTTCATCAAGAACGAAGGCGAGATCCTGAGCGCGGACACCATCCAGCACTTCAACTACCCCGCGCACAAGCTGGAGAGCACGGAAGGCTGGCTACCCGCGAAGCGCCCGCTCACCATCATCCTCACCAGCGGCGCGAGCTGCCCGGACACCTTGCTGGACCGGGTGATGCTGAAGGTGCTGGGGTTTGTGGAGGGTGTGAAGGATCCGGTGGCAGTTGTGGAAGCGCAGGTCGGGTGATCGCCGAGTGCATGACTGGCATGTTCCAATACTTGCGCAGAAGATGGGAAGAGACCCGCGGGGACGAACACGCTGATTGGGGGTGTTCAACATGGTACTTTGAAGTAGACGCGGATCTCAATGTGCTTCGTCAGATCGAGGTCTATGATTCAGGTGCATGCCTCAAATACTCACGAACTCACCTAGAGGACGAGTATGGCGGTCTAGCAGAGAAGCCATTGGATGACGAAGACTGGTCACCTTTTGAAACTAGCAAGGAAGAGTTCGAGCGGATCTGGTCCACGACTAAGGCTGTGAATGGATAGAGCAGATCCACGCGCGCTTTACGCCGTGCTACGAGAAAAAAAACGATCGTGCGCCTCAATCGAGGACATTTACGACTACATGCAGCCTGAGCTTATCGCGGTGCTGAAGGAGAAGTCCGATACATATCGGACCGAGGAGGTGTGGCGGCGGGGAATGCTGGGGTGAATCCTCACTCCTGCCCCACCTGGGCCAGCACGCCGAGCACCACATCCAGCGCGCGTTCGAACTGCTGCTGGGCAGTGATGTCGCTGTTGTCGATCTCCACCGCGTCGGGGGCCTTGATCAGCGGATCGGCCGCGCGGGTGGTGTCGTCCTCATCGCGCCGGTTGATGTTCTCCAGCACGCTGGCGTAATCCACCTCCACGCCCTTGGACTTGAGCTCGTGGTAGCGGCGCTGGGCACGCACTTCGGGCCGGGCGGTCATGTAGAGCTTCACCTCGGCGTCGGGGAAGACCACCGTGCCGATGTCACGGCCGTCCATCACCACCCCCTTGTCGTGCCCGAAGGCCTGCTGGAGCTTCACCAGCTTGGCGCGCACCTCGGGCACCGGGCTCACCAGGGTCACGAAACGGCTCACCTCCATGCCGCGGATCTCCTTCTCCACGTTACGCCCGTTGAGCGTGGTGATGCTCTTGTTGGTCATGGGATCGTGCTGGAAGCGGATGTCGATGCCGTCCAGCACCCGCATCAGGCCCTCCTTGTCCAGACGGCCGTCCTTCACCAGGCCGTTCTCGATCACGTACAGGGCCACGGCGCGGTACATCGCCCCGCTGTCGATGTAGGTGTAGCCCAGGTGCTGGGCCAGCTGCTTGGCCAGGGTGCTCTTCCCGCAGGAGGAGAAGCCGTCGATGGCGATGGTGATGCGGTTCACGGGCCGCCAAAGTACGGCGCCCGGCGCGGACCCGCCCCCTGCTCAGTCCTTCTTGAAGTCCGCGAAGCGGGCCGCCAGCGTGAAGGTGTTGGCGATACCGGCCAGGTTGAGCTGGGAGTAGCCGTAGCTGATGTGCAGCTTGCTCACTCGCAGGCCGATGCCGAAGCTCACCCCCGTGGCGGAGGGCTTGTCGGGCAGCACCATCTCCTGACGGCGGCGGTAGTTGTAGGCCACCCGGATCATGAAGTTCCGGCTCAGCAGGATCTCGGCGCTGGGCACCAGGTGCAGCAGCGCCTTTTCGGCGGTGGTCACCTCATCCACGATCAGTTCGCCGGTGGACGGATCGATCTGCTGCACGGCTTTGGGGTCCTCGTAGGTCAGGTCCCAACGCTGCAGCTGTTCCATCATCAGGCCCAGCCGGAAGGGCGCATGCTTGAACTTGTAGGTGACGCCCAGCTGCACCTGGAAGGGGAGCTTCTCCCGCTCACCGGTGTAGGTGGAGACCTGGTAGCCCATGTTCCGCAGCAGCGCGGCCACCGTGAGGCCCAGTTTCCGCTTCACGAAGACCCCGCCCACATCGAAGGCCCAGGCCGTGGAGGTGTAGGTGTCCAGGTTGCTGGTGAGCAGCTTCACGTTGGCCCCGATGCTGAACAGGCTGTCGATGGCGCGCGACCCGCCCACTTGGAACACGTACTCCCCCGCCCGGAAATCGCCGAGCTCGTTGCCCGCCTCGTCGGTGCGCCGGAAGGTGCCGTAGTCGATGTAGTGCAGGCTGCCGGAGAAGGTGGTGTTGATGCTGTCGAAGTGGTGGGCGTAGCCGGCATAGCCGATGCCGATGCCTTCGAAGTAGGGCAGGTAGCTCAGGGCCACCTGGCGCCCCATCTCGGGGTTGAGCAGCGCGGGGTTGAAGAAGCCCAGGTTCACGTCGTTGTCCATCACCGCGATGTAGTTCCCGCCCAATGCGGCGGCACGCGCCGAACTGGGGATGTCGAGCACGCGGAACGCGGCCTGGCCACCGAGCTGGGCGAAGGCCCCTGGGGCGAGCAACAGGCAAAGGATGACGGGTAGGGAACGACGCATACGCGGAGGGAACGAATATAGGATGCGGGTATTGTCCACCGGATCGTCTTAAAGGCCGCTCCGCCACAGCAACGAGGAGTCCCCGTAGCTCAGGAACCGGTAGTCCCGGTCCAGCGCGTGCTGGTAGACCCGCCGCCAATCCTCGCCGATGAAGGCCGCCACGAGGAGCAGCAGGGTGCTCTGGGGCTGGTGGAAGTTGGTGACGAGCGCATCGGCCATGCGCACCTGGTAACCGGGGGCGATGAGCAGTTCGGTGCGCCCGGTCAACCGCCGATCGGGCAGGGCGCGCACCTGGTCGATCACGGCATCGAGCGCTTCGGCGGCCGTGGGCAGGGCCTTGTCACGGGGCTCGTAGGGCTCCCACTGCTCCACGGCCAGTTGCTGGGAAGCGCGGCCGTTCAAGAGGGCCACCCCGTGCCAGTAGATGCTCTCCATGGTCCGCAGGGCGGTGGTGCCCACGGCCACGATGGGGGCATGACCCACCTGGGCACGCAGGGCCTCCAGGGCCTCGAGGGGGGTCCGCACCTGTTCGCCGTGCATCACATGGTCGGCCATGCGTTCGCTCTTCACGGGCAGGAAGGTACCGGCGCCCACGTGGAGGGTGAGCTCGGTGCGGGTGATGCCGCGGGCCTGCAGGCGGTCCAGCACGTCCGGGGTGAAGTGGAGGCTGGCCGTAGGTGCGGCCACGGAGCCCTCGTTGCGGGCAAAGACGGTGTTGTATCGCTCCCGGTCGGTGGCCTCATCGGGACGCTTCATGTAGGGCGGCAGCGGCACATGGCCCACGCGGTCGAGCACCTCGGCGAAGGTGAGCCCGGCCGGTTCCCAGCTGAAGGCGACCTGTTCCGTCCCCACGCGCCGGGCGCGCAGGGTGGTGGTCACCGCGGAAGTGTGGTCGTCGTCGCGGGGATCGGTGGCGGTGTGCTGGAGCACGAGCTCCTCCCCGGCACGCCAGCGCTTGGCATTGCCCACGAAGGCGTTCCACACGCAGGTACCGGTACGCGCGAAGGCCATTTCCACGGGCAGCTGGTCGGCGGGCTCCAGGCACAGCACCTCGATGCGTGCTCCGGAGTCGCGGTGCATGACGATGCGTGCGTTCACCACCCGGGTGTTGTTCAGCACCAGGAGCGCGCCGGGAGGCAGCAGGTCCGGCAGGTCGCGGAACACATGGTCGGTGATGACACCCTGCCGGTACTGGAGCAGGCGGCTGGCATCACGCTCGGCCAGCGGCACCTGCGCAATGCACCCTTCGGGCAGCGGGTAGGTGTGGTCGGCGATGGAAAGGTCGCGGGGGTCCATGGGGAAAGCGGCCGCGAAGATCGTTGGTGCGCGGGCGATCAGTGCTTCACCACCCGCACGGAACGGCGCAACCCGTCCGCCTCGATGGTGAACAGGTAGGTGCCGGAGGCCATGGGCGCCAGGTCCACCACGAAGTGGGCCGTGCGGGCCATGGGCTGCACCAGCACCACGCGGCCGGTGAGGTCGCGCACCGTGCAGCGCACCTCCCCCGCCACCTGCGGCAGCGTCAAGCGCACGAGGTCCTGCGTGGGGTTCGGCCACACGCCGATGAGGCCCTCATCATGCTGCGGCACGCCCACCACCCCGAGGGCCTCCACGATGGCCCGGTAGGCGTTCACCTTGCCCATGCCCCAGCGTGTGCTGCCTCCGGCGGGGATCGCGCCCGTGTGCTGATCGGTGCGGGCCGTGGTCATGATGATGTCCTTCACCTCCTGCGCGCTCAACGTGGGATCGGCCTCCAGCAACAGGGCCACGATGCCGGCCACGGCAGGCGAGGACATGCTGGTGCCGGACAAGCGTGCGAAGGGGTAGTTCTCCCCATTGAACGGCACGTTCTGCAGCGGCGCCGGCGGCTCATCGGCGAAGGAGCTGATGGCAGAGGCCACGCTCACGCCCGGTGCGGCGATGTCCGGCTTCACCCGCTCATCAAGGGTGGGTCCATAGGACGAGAACGACGCGATGGCCCCGCCCGCCAGGTTGCCGTTGATGAGCAGGTACTCGCTGCTGAAGGCGGCCACGCTGATCAGGTCCTGGGTGGTGGCGGGTTCGCTGATGCCGTAGAGCTTGTCGCCCGCGGTCCAACCCGCCGTGGGTGCCAGGAAGGCCTGCCCCCAATTGCCCACTTCGGTGGTAAGCTCGGTGACGTTCCACAGATGCACGGTGCCATTGGGCGCGGTGACCTGCAGCCCCACGCGCAGGTAGGGGATGCGATTGCTCACCCGCAGGCGGAAATGCGGACGTCCGTTGAGCGGATGTGCGGCATCGGCCGTGAGGTTGAACAGGATGGTGTCGCTGCCCACCACGATCATGGAGTCGAGGTAGGCCGGCTGGTCGGCGGTGGAATACCAGGGCGACTGGGTGAGCACCTGGTTGGTGTTGTTGGTGACCAGCACGCTGGCACTGAAGAGGTTCCCCGCCTCGCCCCACATGCTGATGCTCTGGCCCCACATGTTCGGGTTGGCGCTGTAGCTGTAGAACTGGATGCGTGTGCGCAAGGTGTCGCCGGCGAAGTCCTTGCGGATGTGGAAGTTCACGTCGCCGTTGTTGCCGGCGGAATTCACGAACACCACGCCTTCCGCGGCCAGCGCGTCGATGGCCTGGCTGATGAGCGAATTGCCGTCCAGCGTGCCGATGTGGTGCAGGCCCCAGCTCTGATTGATCACCAGGCGCTTCCCGTCCCCATCCGCGATCTGCTTCATCCACGCGTAGCAGTCGATCACGGCGGCCGCGTCGATCAGCCAGGTGGCCAGCAGGAACTGCGCCTCGAAGGCCATGCCCCGGTAGGGTGTTCCCGCACCGCTGCCCCCGGCGATGCCGGCCACGTGCGTGCCGTGGTAATGGTGGCCGTAGATATTGGACGTATCGGACCCAGCGGCGAGCAGCTCCGCCGGCGTGGTGTAGGCCGTTCCGTATGGAAAGCCCGCTGGGGCAGGTCCGCTCTGTTTGTACTGGTCCCACGCGGCGCGCACCCGGGTCTGGGTCAACAGCGTGTCGTAGAGGTCGGGATGGGTGTAGTCGAAACCCCAGTCGCAGATGCCGATGAGGACGTCGCGGCCGGTGTAGGCCATGGGCAGGTTGATGCCGCGATGCACGCTGTCCACGCGGGTGGTCCAGAGCACCTTGTCCAGATCGGGCCTGGCCTTGCCCGCGAGCTCGATGTAGGTGATGCCCGGGATGGCGTGGACCTGGTCGAGGTGATGGGCATCCACGCGCACGGAGACCACGTCGCCGATGCGTGCGCCGATGGTCACGTGCGGGTTCGCAGCGAGGGCTGCATCAAAGTCCGCTGCGGCTGCGGCCAGGAAACCGACCATGCACCGCCCGTTGATGTAGGCCGTGGGGTAGCGGCCGTGGGTGGCGTCGGTGAGCTTGCGCGCATCCGGTTCGGCCGCGGCCACCTTGCGCAGGTGCAGCAGGTCAGCCTGGGTGGTGGCGGGGATGCGCGGCTGGGCCAGCACCACGCAGGGCAGCACCAACAGCAGGACGATCAAGGGACGGGTCATGGGCAGGCGATGGATGCTCAAAGTAAGCACCCTGCCCCTCCCCTACGCCACCTTCAAGGCGTTCTCCACCTTCTCCTTCAGCAGCGCGTGCTTCACCACCTCGATCATCTCGGTGACGTAGGTAAAGCGCATGCCCTTCGTGTAGCGCGCATCGATGTCCTCGATGTCCTTGCGGTTGTCCACGCTGAGCACGATCTCCTTGATGCCGGCACGCTTGGCCGCGAGGATCTTCTCCTTGATGCCACCCACGGGCAGCACGCGGCCGCGCAGGGTGATCTCGCCGGTCATGGCCACGAACTTGCGCACCTTCTGCTGGGTGAAGGCACTGGCGATGCTGGTGAGCATGGCGATGCCCGCGCTGGGGCCGTCCTTCGGGGTGGCGCCTTCGGGCACGTGCACGTGCACGTTCCAGCGCTTGAACACCTCGGCCTCGAGGCCGATGATGTCGCTGTGGGCCTTCAGGTACTCCAGCGCGATCACGGCGCTCTCCTTCATCACATCGCCCAGGTTGCCGGTGAGCGTGAGCTTGCCCTCGCCCTTGGTAATGCTGGTCTCGATGAACAGGATGTCGCCGCCGGTGGGGGTCCAGGCCAGGCCGGTGACCACGCCGGCCACATCGTTGCCCTGGTACTTGTCGCGGGCATGGCTCGGCCCGAAGATCTTCACCAGTTCATCCGGGGTGATGGTGACGGCATGCTTCTGCTTGAGGGCGATCTGCTTGGCCCGGTAGCGCACCAGCTTGGCGATGCGCTTCTCCAGCGTGCGCACCCCGCTCTCGTCGGTGTACTGGTCGATGATGGCCTCCAGCAGACCCGGTGCCAGCTTCAGCTGCTTGGGCTTGATGCCGTTCTCGGTGAACTGCTTGGGCAGCAGGTGCCGCTTGGCGATCTCGATCTTCTCCTCCTGCGTGTAGCCGTTCACCTCGATGATCTCCATGCGGTCGCGCAGGGCCGGGTGGATGGTGCTGAGGCTGTTGGCGGTGGCCACGAACATCACGCGGCTCAGGTCGTACTCCACCTCCACGTAGTTGTCGTGGAAGGCGTTGTTCTGCTCGGGATCGAGCACCTCGAGCAGGGCGCTGGCCGGGTCGCCCTGGGCGCTGCGGCTCACCTTGTCGATCTCGTCGAGCACGAAGAGCGGGTTGCTCGTGCCGGCCTTCTTGATGCTCTGGATCAGACGGCCCGGCATGGCGCCGATGTAGGTCTTGCGGTGCCCGCGGATCTCGGCCTCGTCGTGCAGGCCACCGAGGCTCATGCGCACGTACTTGCGGCCCAGCGCCTCGGCCATGCTCTTGCCCAGGCTGGTCTTGCCCACGCCGGGGGGACCGTACAGGCAGATGATGGGCGCCTTCATGTCACCCTTCAGCTTCAGCACGGCGAGGTGCTCGATGATGCGCTCCTTCACCTTCTCCATGCCGAAGTGGTCGCGGTCCAGGATCTTCTGGGCCTTCTTCAGGTCGAAGTCGTCCACACTGTACTCGCCCCAGGGCAGTTCCAGCAGCAGTTGCACGTAGTTGTGCTGCACGCTGAACTCCGCACCGGCCGGGTTCATCCGCTGCAGCTTGGTCAGCTCCTTCTCGAACGTCTCGCCCACCTTCTTCGACCACTTCTTGCGGATGGCCTTGGCGCGCATCTCCTCGATCTCCTGCTCGATGGGGTTGCCGCCCAGCTCATCCTGGATGGTCTTCATCTGCTGGTGCAGGAAGTACTCGCGCTGCTGGCGGTCCACCTCGGTGCGCACCTTGCTCTGGATCTCGTTCTTCATCTGCAGCAGCTGCAGCTCCTTGGTGAGGTGCGCCAGCAGCAGGTTGGCCCGCTCGCGGAGGTCGGCCACCTCGAGCATCTTCTGCTTCTCGGCCACTTCCGCCTGCATGTTGCTGCTGATGAAGTTCACCAGGAAGGAGGGCGAGTCGATGTTCTTGATGGCGAACTGTGCCTCCGTGGGGATGTGCGGGCTCTGCTTGATGATCTCGAGGGAGAGGTCCTTCAGGGAGCTCACCAGGGCATCGAAGCCCTTGTCATCCTTGGCGGGACGGATCTCCTCGAACTCCTTCACCCGGGCGGTGAAGTAGGGCTCCAGCTTCACCATCTCCAGTACCTCGAAGCGCTTCTTGCCCTGGATGATGGCGGTGGTGCTGCCATCGGGCATGCGCAGCATGCGGATGATGGTGGCGATGGTGCCGATGCTGTTGAGGTCCTCGGCACGCGGCTCCTCGATCTGGCCATCCTTCTGGCTCACCACGCCCAAGGTGCGGTTGCCGCGGTACACCTCCTGGATCAGGCGGATGCTGCGGTCGCGGCCCACGGTGATGGGGATAACCACGCCCGGGAAGAGCACGGTGTTGCGCAGAGGCAGGATGGGCAGTTCAGGCGGCGTGGTCTCCGCGTTCATCTGCTCCTCGTCCTCCGCGGTGATCAAGGGGATGAGCTCGGTCTCGTTCTCGATCTGTTCGGAGCTGAAGAGGCTGTCAGTATGGAGGATGTCGTTCATCGACAGGATGGGTCAGGATGTCAGTTCAAAGATACCGTCCATGGCCGGGGGACCTCCCCTGACCTGGATCATGTGCAGGACCGGGTGCAGGTCCCAATCGCCGTGCCGTTCGGCCGGGGCTGACAGATGGTCAGCCGACGGGGTCCACGCCGGGTCCGTCCATGCTGGCCACCTGGCGCAGGATGGCCTCATCGGCGGCCGAGAGGGGCACGTGTCGACGCTCCATCACGCGGCGGGCGGTGCCCAGGGCGCGGTCCACGTCATGCACATCGAGCCCTTCGGCCCCACCCCAGCTGAACGAGGGGATGTGCTTGGGGGGAAAGCCGCCGCCGAACACGTTGGCCGCCACGCCCACCACGGTGCCCGTATTGAACATGGTGTTGATGCCGCTCTTGCTGTGGTCGCCCATGAGGAGCCCGCAGAACTGCAGACCGGTGTCCACATCACGCCCCTCCGCGTAGCTGAACACCTTCACGTTGCCGTAGGTGTTCTTCAGGTTGCTGTTGTTGGTGTCGGCGCCCAGGTTGCACCATTCGCCCAGCACGCTGTTGCCCAGGAAGCCATCGTGGCCCTTGTTGCTGAAGCCCAGCACCACGCTGTTGTTCACCTCGCCACCGATGCGGCATTCGGGACCGAAAGCGCTGGGCCCGTAGATCTTGGCCCCCATCTTCAGCTGCGCATGATCCCCCAGTACCAGGGGGCCGCGGATGATGCAGCCTTCCATGACCTCCGCCCCCTTGCCGATGTAGATGGGGCCGGCCTTTGTGTTGAGGATGCTGGCTTCCACCACCGCTCCCTCCTCCAGGAAGATGCGCTCCGGATCGCCCACCACGGTGTTGAGCGCGCTGAGCGGCTGGGACCGGCGGCCTTCGGTGAGCAGGGCAAAGTCGTGCTCGATGGCCTTGCCACAGTGCTGGAACAGTTGCCATGGTCGCTCGAAGCGGATCACTTCCCCGGTGAAGGGCACCGCAGTGAGGTAGGCAGGCGGTGCGGTCCAATCCGCCTCACCGGGCACGCTGCGACCCTCCAGGCA
>CAUJFM010000060.1 GCA_963169595.1 Bacteroidota bacterium
GTGCGCGATACGCCCGGCAGCCTCAGCAAGGACACACCGGCCATGCGCACCTTCTACCTGCCGGTGCTGCAACGCCTCTGGGTACACGGTGGCCTCGGCCCCCTGAACACCCTCTCCCTGTTGGGCCGCTATGCCCTCACCCTGCTCGACCGGGTGGTGCTGCGAAAGGGTCCCGTGGTGGTGCTGCCGGAAGGCCGATGGACCTTCCTGCCCATAGCACTGCTGGCGACCCTCGTGATGCTGCCCGTGTGGCCGCTGTACAAGCTTTACCGCTTCATGCGATCATGATGAGCCAGCGCCCCGCCCTTTCCGTCATCATCGTGAGCTACCGCACGCCGGACATCCTGCGCGATTGCCTGCGGTCGGTGCGCGAGGAAGCGGGCCTGCCCTGCGAGGTGATCGTGGTGGACAACGCCTCTGGTGATGGCACCGTGGAGATGGTGCGCCGCGAATTCCCCGAGGTGGTCCTCATCGACAGTGCCACGAACCTGGGCTTCTCCCCGGCGAATAACCTGGCCCTGGAACGGGCCACCGGCGAACACCTGCTGCTGCTGAACCCGGATACCGTGGTCCGCCGGGGAGCACTGGCCAGCTGGCTTGAAGCCCACCAGGCACGCGGCGCCGGCATCTCCGGACCACACCTGCTCAACATCGATGGCAGTTTACAGGTCTCCGCATGGAAAGTGCCCGGACTGATGGCCTCCCTGCTGGAGCTGTTCTACCTACACCGGTGGCTGGGGGCTGGGGCCTATCCCAGGGACCACTTCGATACCGACTTCCAGCCCGCCTTCGTTTCCGGCGCGGCCATGCTCTTCCACCGTTCGGTGCATGAGCGCGTGGGAGGCCTGGACCCCACGATGTTCTGGATGGAGGACGTGGACCTCTGCGTGCGGGTGCGCCGGATGGGCGGCAGCTGCTGGTACTTCCACCGGCCGGAGATCGTGCACATCGGTGGGCAGAGCGCGAAGCAGAACCCCGAACGCGCCATCAGCAACCAGCTCCTGAGCCGCATCAAGTTCGCGCGGAAACATGGCGGTGCACTGCCGGCGCTGGCCATCACCTTCGTCGTGCTCCTGCACATCCTCACGCGCATGGCCGCCTTCGGCCTTATCGCAAGGGTGCGGCCCGAGCCCCGCGCCAAAGCCTACCGCATCACCCTCGTGAAGCTGTGGCGCTACCTTTTCCACGGCGACCGTTCCATCTGACCAAGGCCTTCACGCATGCCACCCGGACCTCACGCCCCGAACCACCCTGCGGCCGCTACCGGTCACCGGATGGACGCGGCAGCGTGGTGGGCGTGGCTCCTGTGCTGCGCCCTGATGCCCATCCACGGCGGCTGGCTGCCCATTCCACTCGCACTGGCCGTGGTGCTTCCCTTGCTGCGTGTCCGGCACCACCGGCCGCACCTGGACCTCCGCTTGCTGGGCGCGCTCTTCGCGTGGTATGCCTGGCACGTGGTGGGCATGGCCTGGACCACCGACCTGGACTTCGGCGCGTTCGATCTGCAGGTGAAGCTCGGGGCCGTGCTGCTGCCGATCGCTGCGGCCGTGATCACCACCATCCGGCCGGATGCGCTCCGGACCAGCATGCTGGCCTTCACCGGAGGCAGCGTGATCGCCATGGTGCTCAGCGTGATCAAGGCCCTGCAATGCCAGGAACAGGGTGGTACCGCGTGTTTCACTCAGAGCGCCTTCTCCTTCGACCTGCACCCGAGCTATGCCGCTTGGTACATCACCTGGTCGCTGGCCTACTGGGGCCATGCCTTGGTGCAGGGCAGCGTGCCGCAACGCGCACTGCGCCGGGCCTTGCTCGTGGCGCTGCCCGTGCTGGCGGTCTATCTGGTGCTGCTGGCCAGCAAGAGCGGTGTACTGGGGCTGGCCTTGGTGCTGCTCTTCCTCGGCGTGTCCGTGTTCCGGCGGTTCAGTGGGACCACCCGCACGGTGGTGCTCGGTGCGGGTGCCCTGGTGGTGGCCGCAGGGCTCTGGGCCGGAGGTGGCGTGGTGGCCGCGCGGATGCAGGTGGCGCTCGATGCCGTGCAGCGTGCGTTGGACGGCGACCCCACCATCGCCTCGTCCGAAGCGGGCAGCGAGATGCGGCTGATGGCCTGGGCGTGCAGCTGGCACCTGCTGGCCGCACAGCCGCTGGGGACCGGCACGGGCGACGTGAAGAACGAACTGGTGGCCTGCTACACCGAACGCGGTGCGCACCACGCCGCCGAGCAACGCCTCAACAGCCATGGTCAGTTCCTGCAAGGGGGCGCCGCCCTGGGCTGGCCGGGACTGCTACTCACCCTCGCGGTCGGCCTGCTGCCCCTGTTCATCGCGCTCCGCGAACGGCGTGCCCTGCTGGCCGTGTTCGCCGCCCTCTTCATCCTGAACGCCGCGGTGGAATCCGTGCTGGAGGTGCAGGCTGGGGTGGTGCTCCTGGGCGCATTTCTCGGACTGCTCGCCGCACAGCGATCTTCGCACCCATGATCCCCTTCAGCCCACCCCGTATCGACGACCGCACCGTGAAGGCCGTGGAGGAGGCCCTGCGCAGCGGCTGGATCACCACCGGTCCGCGCACCAAGGAGTTCGAGCGCAGGCTGGCCGCGTACTGCGGCGTGGACCGTGTGATCGCGCTCAACAGCTGGACCAACGCCTGCGAACTGGTGCTGCGCTGGTTCGGCATCGGGCCGGGCGATGAGGTGATCGTGCCCGCCTACACCTATTGCGCCACGGCCAACATCGTGATGCACGTGGGCGCCAAGCCGGTGCTGGTGGATGTGCTGGACGACTTCACCATGGACCCCGAGGCGGTGCGCCGCGCCATCACCCATCGCACCAAGTGCATCATGCCGGTGGACATCGGCGGACTGCCCGCGCGTGTGCCGGAGATCATGCGCATCGCCGAGGAATGTTCGCCGCTCTTCACGCCCGCAGTGAACCTGCGGGTGGCGGGCAGCAACCCGCAGATGCGCCTGGGTCGTGCGTTGGTGATGTCCGATGCCGCCCATTCGTTCGGCGCTCGCATCGGGGACAAGGCCGTGGGCGCGCAGGCCGATATCACCGGCTTCAGCTTTCATGCGGTGAAGAACCTCACCACGGCCGAGGGCGGTGCGCTGGCCTTCAACCTGCCCGCGCCCTTCGACCACGAGGAGCTTTACAGCTACTTCAACACCATGAGCCTGCACGGCCAGAGCAAGGACGCCCTGGCCAAGACCCAGCCCGGTGCCTGGCGCTACGATGTGGCCTTCCCCGGCTGGAAGTGCAACATGACCGACCTGCAGGCCTCCATCGGACTGGTGGAGCTGGACCGTTACGACAACGATACGCTGGTGCGCCGCCGCGCCATCTGCGAGCGCTACGACAAGGCTTTTGCAGCGGACGGCCGCTTCATCATCCCCACCTTCCGCGATGAGAAGCGCACGAGCAGCTATCACCTGTACATGCTCCGGGTGCGGGAGGCCAGCGAGGCACAGCGCGATGCCATCATCACCGCCATTGCCCAACGCGAGGTGAGCGTGAACGTGCACTTCATCCCGCTGCCGCTGTTGAGCTTCTACAAGGGGCAGGGCTACCAGATGAGCGACCACCCGAACACCTTTGCGCAGTACAGCCGCGAGATCAGCCTGCCGGTCTACTACGACCTCACCGACGCGCAGGTGGATGAGGTGGTGGCCGCCTTGAAGGCCGCAGTGGACGAGGTGATGGGGGCCGCATGAAGCGCCTGTTCGACATCGTGACGTCCGGCTTGGCCCTGCTGGTGCTGCTGCCGCTGCTGGTGGTGCTGGCGCTGGCCGTGGCGCTGGGCTCGCCAGGCGGGTCCTTCTTCCGTCAGACGCGCGTGGGCCGCGGCGGACAGCCCTTCCAACTGCTGAAGTTCCGCAGCATGCGGCCGGGCAGCGAGGCCAAGGGACAGATCACGGTGGGCGAGCGCGACCCGCGCATCACCGGGGTGGGTCACCTCCTGCGCCGCACCAAACTGGACGAGCTGCCGCAGCTCATCAACATCCTGAAGGGCGACATGAGCGTGGTGGGCCCGCGTCCCGAGGTGCCCCGCTACGTGGCGCTCTACACCGCCGAACAGCGCGAGGTGCTCCGCGTTCGGCCGGGGCTCACCAGCCTGGCCAGCATCGCCTACATCAACGAGAACGAGGTGCTGGGCCGCAGTGCCGACCCCGAACGCACCTATGTGGAGGAAGTGATGCCCGCCAAGCTGGCGCTGGACCTGCGCTATGTGCGCGAACAGAGCCTCGCCCTGGACCTGCGCATCATCGCGGGAACGCTGAAGCGGCTGATCGCCGGCACTTGAGCCTTACTCCTCCGGCCCGCCGAGCAGGTCGCGCAGCTTCTCCAGGTCCTCCTGCCGCTCGGTGTCGCCCATCTTCTGGTAGCTGTTGGCCAGGTTGTTCAGCTGGCGGCGGATGATGTCGCGGTTGGTGCAGGGCGTGTAGTAGGAGGGGCGGGGCTCGATCTGCAGCTTCTGCAGGAACTCGTTGATCTCGTTGCGCCCCAGGATGTCGCCCTGGCTGAACGCGTTGATGTAGAAGAGCACGTTCTCCTCGGCGTGCTGGGCGCTGTCGGTGCCGCCGATGCTGTCCTCATCGAGGTAGGCGAGCACGAAGTGGTTCGGCAGGTTCACACCGCGCAGGGGCAGCCCCAGGTCCTCGGCGATCACCTGGTAGATGATGGCGAGGGAGAGCGGATTGCCCGTGCGGCTGTCCAGCACCTCGTTGATGTAGCTGTTCTGCGGGGCGTGGTAGTTGCGCTTGTTGCCCTTGAAGCCGTGCACCTGGAAGAAGATGTGGTTGAACACGCGCACCTTCTCGAAGGCCGTGAGGTGGTCGTTCAGCTCCAGCCAGATGTCCTGCCGGATCGCCGCCAGCCGCGCCTTCACCTTGTGCTCGTCCAGGTCGGGATAGCGGTAGCGGCTGATGATGAGCGCGCCTTCCAGCAGGTCCTCACAACCGCCGTCGCGCCACGCCTTCAGCCGGTCGGTCACCTGGCCGTAGTGGATGGTGTGCAGCAGGTCCTCGATCCGGTTGCGGAACAGGTCGCCCAGGTCGTCATACTCCCAGGCCCGCTCCAGCACGGGCACCACGTGGTCGCCCAGCGAAACGATGCGTTGCCGCACCTGGTTGTACACGCCCTCATCGGGGTCCTCGATCAGGGTGATCAGCGCACGGATCTCGGTCTCGCTCATGGGTGATACCATCCTGGCTTCACGGTGGCTCGGACGAAAGTATCCGGCCCAAGAGGGCGCGATCGGAAGCCTCCGCACCTTGTTTCAACCGGTGCAGGTTGAAGGCGCAGCGACCAACAATGCGCTGTGGAAAGTCCGATATGGGGCTACCCTGCCGTGGCGCGGTCCAGCGCCTCCAGGATCATGGCGTCCACCGCGGTGTGGTAGTCACGGCTGTACTCCTTGCGCAGGCGGTTGGCCACCACGGTGCACACGGTGCAGACGCGGTGCCCCAGCATGCCGCCGAGGCCGTAGAGCGCGCTGGTCTCCATCTCGAAGTTGGTGGTGCGCAGGCCTTCGTGGTCGAAGCTGCTCAGGCGCTCGTTCAAGCCGTCCACCGAGGGCACCAGCCGCAGCTGCCGCCCCTGCGGACCGTAGAACCCGCCCGCGGTGATGGTGATGCCCACATGGTTCCCTGCACCCAGCAGTTCCACCAGCTTGCGATCGCCGACGGCCACATAGGGCAGGGGCAGGTTGTCCGGCCATTCGGTGTGGGCCAGCAGCCCGTTCAGCAGGCGCAGTTCGGCATCGGTGCTCTCGTGGGCGTAGTAGTGCAGCACGTTGTCCAGCCCCACGCCATAGGCGCTCACGATGCGGCTGTCCACGGGAATGTCCTCCTGCAACGCCCCGCAGGTACCCAGGCGGATGATGCGCAGCGCACGTTGCTCCCGGCGCGGGGTTCGGGCCTGAAGGTCGATGTTCACCAGGGCGTCCAGCTCGTTCAGCACGATGTCGATGTTGTCCGTGCCGATGCCGGTGCTCAGGGCGGTGACATGCGTGCCGTTGTACATGCCGGTGTGTGCCACGAACTCGCGGTTCTGCACGCGGTGCTCCACGCGCTCGAAGTGCCGGCTGATGCGGTCCACACGGCCCTGGTCGCCCACCACGAACACCAGGTCGCCGAGCTGCTCGGG
>CAUJFM010000061.1 GCA_963169595.1 Bacteroidota bacterium
GGTGGTGGGACCGGGGATTATGGCGCCTCCTTCACCCAGGTGGCGATGATCAATGCGCACCTGTTGCACGAGATCGAGGCGAAAGGTCAGGGCATGCTCATCGGCGTGCTCGATTCCGGTTTCGATCAGGTGAACACCATCCCGGGTTTCGATGCGCTGCGGCAGCGTGAAGGCATTGTGTACACCAAGGACATGGTGGTCCATGATGGGGATGTGTATGCCGACCATTGGCACGGCCGCTCGGTGCTCTCGTGCATGGCCGCCGTGATGCCCGGCTACCTCATGGGGACCGCGCCGGAGGCCGATTATGTGCTGGTACGCACCGAAGAAGCCGCCACCGAGTACATCGTGGAGGAGGACAACTGGGTGTCCGGGGCCGAGCTCTGTGACAGCCTCGGCTGCGACCTGCTGAACACATCGCTGGGCTATACGCAGTTCGACGACAGCACCATGGACCACAGCTATGCGGACATGGATGGGCTCACCACGCGGATCAGCATCGCCGCGGGCATCGCATCCCAGAAGGGCATGGTGGTGCTGAACAGCGCCGGCAACTCCGGGATGAGCGATTGGTATTACATCGGAGCACCGGCGGATGCCATCGACATCCTGGCCGTTGGTGCGGTGGGGGATACCGGTCAGGTGGCCCCCTTCAGTTCGCGAGGTCCCAGTGCGGATGGGCGGGTGAAGCCCGATGTGATGGCCATGGGCTGGGGTTCCATCGGGCTTGATGCGGCGGGCGAGTTCGTGGTACCGATCAACGGCACATCGTTCTCGTCACCGATCCTCGCAGGCGGCGTGGCGTGCCTGTGGCAGCTCCATCCCGGTCGCACTTCTTCAGAGATCATGGATGCCGTGCGGCGCAGTGCCTCGCATTGGACCATGCCGAACGATTCCATGGGATACGGCATTCCCGACCTCTGGGCCGCCCACCTGTGGCTCGATGCCACCACGGGCGTGACCGAAGCCGATCGGCAGGCAACAGTGACCGCCTGGCCGATGCCCTTCCTGGACGCTTTCGAGGTGCTCCTCCCGGACGCTGGTGGCCTTGTATTGAACGTGCAGATCATGGACGCCACGGGGCGCGCGGTGCACGCAACGCGGATGCCGGTGGCCCCGGACGGTCGATATCGGATCACCGGGCTCGCCGACCTGCCCGGTGGCCTCTACCTGTTCCATGCCACGGATGGCGTGCGCAACTGGAGCGGTCGCGTGGTGAAGCAATGAGCATCGCGCGGCCGGTCCCGACCATCCCTGTGGCGGTGCTGCTGGACGGCTATGCGCGCGGCCGCTTTCCCATGTGCCATGAGGATGGCGGCATCTACTGGCACGATCCCGATCCGCGGGCGGTGTTCCCGCTGGCTGAACTTCAGCCCGACGCCGTGACCGCGCGCCAGCTGCGTTCGGGCCGTTACCACTGCACGCTGGACCATGACTTCGAGGCGGTGATCCGAGCCTGTGCCCTTCGGCCGGAGACCTGGTTGGATGAACGCATGATCCGGTCGTATATCGCCCTGCATGCAGCGGGCCATGCGCACAGCGTGGAGTGCTGGGCCGGCGATCGACTGGCGGGTGGGATCTATGGCGTTTCCCTCGGGGCGGCCTTCTTCGGGGAGAGCATGTTCGGGCGGCAGAACGCGGGCAAGGTGGCCTTCCACCACCTGGCAGGCCGTTTGCAACAGGCCGGATACCTGCTTTTCGACACCCAGTACATCAACCCGTTCACGGAAAGCCTGGGCGCGGTGGAAGTGCCGCGTGCCCGTTTCCGCCGCAGTCTGGCCCAGGCCTTGGCCGCCGAACGTGCACCTTTACGCCCATGAGGATCCCCCTGCTGCTTGCCACCCTGTTCGCCCTGCCGATGGGAACGAACGCACAGGCCACGCTGAACGTGGAGGTGATCTTGAACAAGCCGGAGGCCGGCGGCCAGCTGATGATGCTGCTCTGTCCGACCAAGGAGGCGTACGACAAGGATGAGGGCTGCACGCCCAGGATGGTGAAGGCCGATGGTCGCACCGTTCGCGTCACCTTCACCGATGTGAAGCCCGGCATCTACGCGGTGAAGGTCTTCCACGACATCAACAGCGACCGCAAGCTGAACACCAGCTGGGTGGGCTGGCCGCAGGAGCCCTATGGCTTCAGCAACGATGCCCCGGTGAACATGGGACCGCCGTCGTTCAAGCTGGCAGCGATCACCGTGAAGGAGGGTGCACAGACCACGCGGATCAACCTGCGCTGATCACCGCGCGTTGCGCACGATCTCCGGCACCACCGCCTGGCGCTCGCCCAGGTAGCGCTGGTAGGTCTCCGTGTACCCGGCGCGGTGCGCGAGCACGTCCCGGCCCACGCCCAGCAAGGCCATCACGGCATCGGTGGCCTCGCGCAGACCGTTGTTGCCGCCGCTGTTCGCGGTGACAAGGTCCGCCTCGCCACGCGCGATGACCTGCTCCACGAGCCAGGCCGTCACCGGGCTGCCGATCATGATGCGGAGGCCGCTGCGTGAAGCCACGGGCAGGTCGAGCACATCGTCGAAGAAGAAGGCCACCTCATCGGCCTGCAAGCCATGCTTCGCGAGGAAGGCATCGAAGGCCTCGGGCTTGTTGGTGAAGCCCATGTATACGCCGTGCAACCGCTCGCGCTGGGCGAAGCGCTCCGCATACGGGTTGTGCTGACCGGTGATCACCGCGGCCTTGGGCAAGACGCCGTTCCGCAACCACAGGGCGAAGCGCAGCAGGTTCACGCCCATGCTGCCCACCTCGCTGAAGGGGCTGCCTCCCTCGGCATCCTTGAAGCCGTCGTTGAAGACCCCGTCCCAGTCGAAGAGCACGGCCTTGGTGCGGGCCAGGCGACGCAGCAGCTCGGTCTCCGGCGCGGTGGTGCGGAGGCCGTTCGTGGTGAAGGGGAGGAGGAGGGACATGGTTGTCCGTGGTTCGTTGCCGGTTGTCAGGCTTCGAAGTGCTCACCCTGACAACTGACAACAGACAGCTCCGAACTATCCAGCGATCGCCTTCATCAGGTCCTGGATGTCGAGCATGCCGAGCTGCTTGCCGTTCTCGCTCACGCTCAGCGTGTCCACCTTGTGCTCCTTGAAGGCCTTCTGGGCTTCGTCGAGCAGGGCCTCCGGGCTGATGGTGAAGGGCGTGTTGAACTTCAGCGTGCTCAGCTTTTTCGCGAGGAACTTGTTGCCCTCCTTCTCGATGCCGCGGCGCAGGCCTCCGTCGGTGAAGACACCCACGTTCTTTCCTTTTCCATCAACGACCATCACGGCACCGAAGCCATGCTTGGTCATCTCCACGAGGGCCTCGCTCACGGTGGCGCTGTCCTTCACGATGGGGTTGCTGCGCGAGAGCACGTCCTTCACCTTCATGGTGATCAGGCGTGTGTCCACGTAGAACTGCTTGGTGCCGATGGCCGTGAAGTGGTTGTCGGTGAGCTGCTTCATCAGCTTCCAGGGTACGGTGATGGTGTGCACCCCGAGCTCCACGGCATTGCGCACGTGCTCCACGGTGCGCACGCTGCTGAACATGATCTTGGTGTCGTAGCCGTAGTAGTTCACGGCGCGCACGCACTGCTCCACCAGGGCGAGGGCGTCGTGCCCCTGGTCCTGCAGGCGACCGACGAGCGGGCACACGTAGGTGGCACCGGCCTGCATGGCCATGTAGGCCTGCTGGATGGTGTACACCAGATGCACGTTAACCATGATGCCCTCGTTGCGCAGCATCTTGCAGGCGCGCAGGCCCTCCAGGCTCACGGGGATCTTGAAGACGGTGGTCTCCTTCTTCAGGCCCATCTTCAGCTGACGCTTGGCCTCCTTCACCACCTCCTCGGCGGTCTCGCCCAGGGCCTCCACCTGCAGGATGGGGACCTTCTTGGCAAGGTCGAGGATCATCTTGTCGATGTTGGTGACCCCACCCCGGTGCATGAACGTGGGGGTGGTGGTGAGGCCGGTGAGGAAGCCGAGCTTGAAGGCTTCGTCGATCTCCTTGATGTCGGCGCTGTCGAGGTAGAGTTCCATGGTTCGGAGTGTGTCGGGGCGACCATATGGTCGCCCGTACTTTTATCTATGGGGTTACAGTGACGTTGCGATGCTTCACCTCCACGGCGTGAAGATCGAGCAAGGGTTTGAGGAATTCCTCCAGGTCGTACACGCAGAGCTGGCTGGCGGCATCGCAGAGGGCTTTGCTGGGGTCGGGGTGGGTCTCGATGAACACACCGTCCACACCAGCGGCCACGCCGGCCCGGGCGATGGTGGGCATCACGTCCCGGTTACCGCCGCGCGGATCGGCACTGGGGATCCCGTACTTGCGGATGCTGTGGGTGATATCGAACACCACGGGGTAGCCCGTCCTGCGCATGTGGTAGAACGCGCGGGGATCCACGATGAGGTCGTTGTAGCCGAAGGTATAGCCGCGTTCGGTGAGGATGATCTTGTCGTTCCCCACGCTCACGCACTTCTCGGCCGGCTTCACCATGTTGTCCGGTGCGAGGAACTGTGCATGCTTCAGGTTGATCACCGCGCCCGTCCTTGCGGCCTCGGTCACCAGGGTGGTCTGCATCACCAGGTAGGCCGGGATCTGCAGCACATCCACCACTTCGGCGGCGGGCTTGGCCTGACTGGGGTAGTGGATGTCGGTGAGGATCGGGAAGCCGAAGTCCTTCTTGATGCGGGCCAGCACCTTCAAGCCTTCATCCAGGCCGGGGCCCTGGTAGAAGTCCACGCTGCTGCGGTTGTCCTTGGTGAAGCTGCTCTTGTAGATCACGGGCACCTTCAGGCGCTCGCTCACCTCCTTGAGCTTCTCGGCGGTGCGCAGCATCACGTCCTCGGTCTCGATCACGCAGGGGCCGGAGATGAGGAAGAGCTGGTCGGAGCCGCAGGCGATGTTCCCGACGTTGACGATCTTGGTCATGGTCATTCGTTGCCCGCTTCAGCGAACAATGTGGCAAAGGTACCGTTCGGCGCGTAGCGCGTTCAGGCCACCTGCAGGTCGAAGAGCAACTCACCCAGCAGATAGCCCTCCAGGCGGTCACCGGCGGCCAGAGGTCCCACGCCGGCGGGAGTTCCCGTGAAGAGCAGGTCGCCGTTCTCCAGCTGCATGTAGCGTTCCACATGGGCGATGAGCGCCGGCACATCGTACACCATCTGGCCGCTGTGGCCGCTCTGCACCACCTGGCCGTTCTTCTTCAGCATGAACTCGACGTGCTTGCCGGCCGGGAAGGACTCCACCGCGGTGAACGCTTCCGCCACGTAGGCCGAGCCATCGAAGGCCTTCGCCTTTTCCCACGGTAGGCCTTTCTGCTTCAGTTCCTGCTGGAGGTCCCGGGCGGTGAGGTCCAGTCCGATGGTGACGCGGTCGGCCTCGGCGCGCCCATTGTGGCGCCGGATGGAGTAGACCAGCTCGATCTCGTGGTGCACATCGTTACTGAAGGCAGGCAGCCGGATGGGTCCGCCGTGCGGGATGAGCGCGGTGGGCGGCTTCAGGAACACCACGGGTTCGTCAGGTACGGTGTTCCCCAGTTCCTTGGCGTGCTCGCTGTAGTTGCGGCCGATGCAGATCAGTTTCATGGGGTGGGTTGTTTGTTGTTGGTTGTCAGTTCCTAGTTGTCGGCTCGCTCGTATAGTGCGCCTGACAACTGACCACCGACAACGCTGAACTCGCTTACGCGTTCATATCCGCCAGTGCATTGCGCATCACGCTCAGGGTGCTGCCGGGCAGCTCGGCCTTGGTCATGAGCCATTGCAGGTAGCCGGGGTCGTTGCGGCCGATGTTCTCCAAGGTCCAGCCGGCGTACTTGCCAAAGCCCAGGCAGATGTTGCCGTGGTCATCGAAGCGGAGCTTGCCGGCGGGGTCGGGGTTGCGCATGCGATCGCCGCTCAGTTCGCCGAGGAAGCCCACATCGCCCTGCAGCCGCTCCGGATACCGCTCGAGCTGGGCCAGGAGCACATCGGCCGTGGCCTCCACATCGGCCAGGGCATCGTGAGCCCCGGTGTGTTCCCGGCCGCAGTAGAAGCGCAGGGCGGCGCTGAGGTCGCGCGGTTCCATCTGGTGGTAGATGCGCTGCACATCCACGATCCGGAGCGCCGTGGTGTTCCACGACACGCCCACACGGTCCAGCTCTTCGGCCAGGAAGGGCACATCGAACCGCATGCAGTTGAACCCGGCCAGGTCGCAGCCGGCCAGTTGGTCCAGGATCTCGCGCGCCACCTCGTCCAGCGTGGGGGCATCGGCCACATCCGCATCGGTGATGCCATGCACGGCGGTGGCCTCCGGGGGGATGGGCATGCCCGGGTTCACCAGGGTCTGCCAGCGTTCGCGCTCCCCACCCGGCAGCAGGCGCACCACTCCGATCTGGATGATACGATCGCGGCCGATGCGGGTACCGGTGGTCTCCAGGTCGAAGAAGGCGAGGGGGCGTTGCAGTTCCAGCGGCATGTGCCAAAGGTGCTGAACGAAAAGGCCCCGGCGTTCGCCGGGGCCTTTCAAGTTCTTCACGATCCGTCCCGTTCCGCTCAGCGCACTTTCAGCTTCACGAACTGGAACTTGCCGTACTTCTCGGTGTTCTGGTAGTCGCCCTGGTAACGGGGGCCTTGCACCAGGTTGTTCACCGCCTCAAGCTTCAGCTTACTGGTGTCCGCGCCACGGGCGGCCACGGCCTCCAGCAGGCGTTTGCGGGCATCCTCCATACGCTGGCGGCTCAGGTTCTCGTTGGTGCCGGAGGGCTTGGTGGGCACCTTGGAAGCGCTGGCCTCGGTATCACTTGTTTTGTGCTCTCCGGAGCCAGCACAATTACTCAGCAGTTGTCATCTGCGTAGTACGTGTCGCCCTGCGAGTAGATCTTCAAACACTTACCCGGGTGGTCATCCAGCCAGTCCCTGACTCACCGAGCAAATCCTACTCCTGAGCCCTGACAAACAATCGCCCTGCTATCGCCGACTGATTCGGAGAGGGGACGAATTGTGAAGACTGGACTACCATGGCCTGAGGAAGTGGCGGTCATTTGGACTACTACCATCTGGTTCTCCTCCATGAGAGGAAGCACCGTCAATAGCTGCTCCTCGAAGCTAGGTGAAGTACTAATGGGGGGTTGTACTTCATCCTTCTTGGAACAACCAAACGAAAGTAACACCAGCACCAGAATGCTCGTGAATTGTCCCCAATGTGTTTTCATGGTCTTCTGGTATTGAGTTTCACATATAGGCTAAGATAAATCACTTTGAAAGTGAAATGTGTTAAATAATGTTAATTCATTTCTTGGATTATACCTCGCCACTTTCGTGGCTACGCTATGTGATTTTTGGTAGGACGCAACAATTGGTCGAGATCAATGAGCGTCGTCGGAAAAGAGAAGCAGTGACGACGGCATCTGCCAAAGGTGCTGAACGAAAAGGCCCCGGCGTTCGCCGGGGCCTTTCAAGTTCTTCACGATCCGTCCCGTTCCGCTTAGCGCACTTTCAGCTTCACGAACTGGAACTTGCCGTACTTCTCGGTGTTCTGGTAGTCGCCCTGGTAACGGGGGCCTTGCACCAGGTTGTTCACCGCCTCGAGCTTCAGCTTGCTGGTGTCCGCGCCGCGGGCGGCCACGGCCTCCAGCAGGCGCTTGCGGGCATCCTCCATACGCTGGCGGCTCAGGTTCTCGTTGGTGCCGAAGGTCTTGGTGGGCACCTTGGAGGCGCTGGCCTCGATCACCACACGGGCCTCGCCGTTCTTGGCGATCAGGTCGACCACCACGTTCACGAACTGCTGCCAGCGGTCCTCGTTCAGGTCGATGTCCTTCGCGTTGTAGGCGTAGAACTTGGCGTACTCATCCGCATAGCTGGCATCAGGCGCCACATGCTTCGCGGCCTTTTCCTTGATCTCCGCATCCGTCAGCGGCTTCTTCACCTCCTTGCCGGCAGCCACACCTGCAGCTCCAGGTGCTCCCGGAGCACCCTCCTTTGCAGCACCACCCGCAGCACCAGGTGCTCCTGGTTCACCCTCCTTCGCGGCACCACCCGGTGCCTCCTTCACCGGCTTTCCGGTCTCCTTCTTGCCCGGAGGCGCACCCTTGGGCAGGTCCACGATGCTGGCCGGTCCATCCAAGGACACCGGGTTCAGGTAGATCTCCTTGTTGATCTCCTGGTAGGCGCTCTCGCACTCCACGAAGATGTCCTCCGTGTGCACGGTCACATCGTTCACGCGGTAATCCAGGTTGTACTCCTTGCAGGGGGGGAGGATGGCCACATACACGCCATCGCGCTGGCGGGGCTTGTACGCCTTCACCTCGCCCGTGCTCTTATCGGTCACGTAGAGGATGGTGCTCGGGGGCAGGGTCTCGCCGGGGGCCGCAATGATGTAGCCCTTCAGCACGGTGAGGCCTTCGCTCTCCATTTCGGTGGGCAGGTCCACGTAGTAGATGTCCTTCTCCCCGAAGCCTTCGATCTTGTCGGAGCTGAAGTAGCCGCGGCGCCCATCGGCCGTGGTGATGAAGAAGACATCATCGTCCGGCGAGTTCAGCGGGTAACCGTAGTTCTTGGGCGGTGTCCAGCTGCCATCCTCCTGCAGCTCGGTGGTGAAGATGTCGAAGCCGCCCATGGAGTTGTGGCCGGTGGAGGAGAAGAAGAGCAGGCGACCGTTGGGGTGCATGAACACACCATCCTCGTCGTGCGGGGTGTTCACCACGTTGCCGATGTTCTGGGCCTTGCTCCACTGGCCGTTCGGCAGGCGCACCACGCGGTAGATGTCGCGGCCACCAAGCCCACCTTTTCGGTCGCTGACGAAGTAGAACGTGTTGCCATCCGCAGTGAGGGCACCGTGGGTCTCCCACGACTTGGTGTTGATGTCGGAGCCCATCAGCACGGGATCGCTCCACAATTCACCCACCAACTTGCTCTCATAGAGGTTGCCATCACCTCCATCATCCCGGTAGATGATCAGGGTCTGACCGTCAGCGGCCACGTTCACCACGGCCATGTGGCCGGCTCCGGTCGGGTTGATGTTGATGAGTTCGGCCGGTTGCCAGTTGCCCTCGCGGTCCTTGAAGCTCACGTAGATGTTCTCGTGGGGCAGTCCGGCCAGCGGGTCGAGGATGCCGCGGTTCGAGCTGTCCGGACGGATGCGGCGCGAGGTGAAGAACAGGGCATTGCCGTCCACGGAAAGCACCGGGCTGAAATCGGGGTACTCACCGTTCACCTTCGGTCCCAGGTTGAACACGTTGAAGTTGAGCGGGCTGGCCTCGAGCTCACGGGCGTTGGCCACCTGTTCCTTGCCGCGCTGGGCCTGCGGGGCCAGCGCGTGCTTACCCTGGGTCTCGTCCAGGAACTTCTGGTAGTACACTTCGGCCTTGCCGAGGTCGTTCTTCAGGTGGTAGCAACGCGCCAGGTAGTAATCCACCTCCACCGGCGCATTGCGCTCCCGGGGTTCGAAGGGGTCGTAGCCAGCGGTGTTGAACGAACCCGAGCTGCCCGAGCGGCGAAGCTGGGATGCCCGTTCCAGGTAGGGCAGTGCTTTGGACTTCTGGTTGTAGGAACTGAAGTACGAGAGGCCGAGCTTGTAGTTCAGGTTGGCGTTCTCGCCATCGTTCTGCACCAGTTCCGCCCAGATCTCGGCCGCCTGGTTGAACAGCTTCTCCTCCATCAGCTTGTTGCCCTCCTCGAACTTCCAGTTGAAGGAAGTGTTGGCTGGTTGGGCCAGCAGGCCCAAGGGGAGAAGGAAGATGCACGCGAGCAACGCGGAGGCGTAGCCGTACTTCATGGGGAAGGGGTTCAGGGTCCGGAGTGGTGGCTAAATGTAGGATTTTCCCGATGCGGAGGATCTCAGAAGGGTTGGTCCAACGACCAGCCTTCGAGGATGTCGGCGACACGGCGCACAAAACGTCCTCCCAGCGCGCCGTCCACCACGCGGTGGTCGTAGCTGTGGCTCAGGAACATCATGTGGCGGATGCCGATCAGGTCGCCCGCAGGGGTCTCGATCACCGCGGGTTTCTTGCGGATGGCGCCGGTGGCCATGATCGCCACCTGCGGCTGGTTGATCACCGGGGTGCCCAGCACATTGCCGAAGGTGCCCACGTTGGTCACCGTGTACGTACCTCCGCTGATCTCGTCCGGCTGCAGCTTGTTCTCGCGGGCGCGGTTCGCCAGGTCGTTCACCTTGCGGGCCAGACCCACCAGGTTGAGCTGGTCGGCGTTGCGGATCACCGGCACGATGAGGTTGCCACTGGGCAACGCGGCGGCCATGCCGATGTTGATGTCCTTCTTCTTGATGATGTTGTAGCCGTCCACCTGCACGTTGATCATGGGCATCTCCTTGATCGCTTGGGCGATGGCCATGATGAAGATGGGGGTGAAGGTGAGCTTCTCACCCTCGCGTTTCTCGAAGGCGCCCTTCACCTTGTCGCGCCACATCACCAGGTTGGTCACATCGGCCTCCACGAAACTGGTGACGTGCGGGCTGGTGGACTTGCTCATCACCATGTGGTCGGCGATCAGCTTGCGCATACGGTCCATCTCCAGCACCTCGTCGCCAGGGCCGGGCATCACCTTCGGTGCCACAGGCTTCACGGCCGTAGTGGCCGGGGCAGGTGTGGCCGCCGGGGCCGGGGGGGGAGCGGGCGCTGCGGCCACAACAGGTGCAGCGGTGGCGGTACCCCGGTTCGGTAGGTAGTCCAGGATGTCCTTCTTGGTCACCCGGCCACCTTGACCGGAGCCGGCGATGTTCTCCAGTTCATCCAGGGAGATGCCTTCGCTCTGGGCGATGTTGCGCACCAGCGGGGAGTAGAACTTGCCGGTAGGACCGGTGCGCTGCACGGGGGCGCCCGCCGCGGAAGCCTGCGGGGCCTGTCCGTTGGTGGTCGCGGGTGCAGCGGTGGCCTTGGGTGCGGCTGCGGCAACGGCCGGGGCGGGCGCGGCGCCACCTGCGGCATTGCCCACCTGTGCGATGGGCTGGCCCACCTTCACCACGTCGCCCTCGTTCACCAGGCGCTTCACCAGGATGCCGGCCTCGGGGGCGGGCACTTCGCTGTCCACCTTGTCGGTGGCGATCTCCACGATGGGCTCGTCGGCCTCCACCCGGTCACCTTCGTTCTTCAACCATTTGATAATGGTGGCCTCGGCCACGCTCTCGCCCATTTTGGGCAGCAGGATCTCGATCTGGGACATGATATGGCAGATACCCCGAAGGGGCCTGGCCAAAGGTAACGATGTAGGTGGAAGCGGCCGGCCGATCAGCGGCGACCGAAGGAGCGCAGGCCACGCCACACAAGGGCCAGGTCCTGCAGGGGCGAATAATCCTTGGCGTAGAGCGCGTTCACGCGGCCGGTGGACCGGGGCCGGGGCTTGCCCTTGAGCAGCATGGACAGGTCGAACACCCCCGGCCGGAGCTGGGGCAGCCGCAGGCCCTGCCGGGGCGTCTCCAAGTAACCCAGCCAGGTGCGGTCACCGGCCAGCACGCGCAGGGACTGGCGCAGCAACTGGCCGGCCTTGGGCACCAGCAGGAGCACCACCGGCGAGGCGAGCAACAGCACGAGCGCGATCACCACGTCCAGGATCCGCTTGGTGCGTTGGGCCGCCGGACTGTTCAGGGCATGCTCGTCCAGCACGTACAGGTCGGCCAGGCTTTCGATGCTGCTGGGGCCAATGATGAACTCGCGCGCCGGCTGTGCGATCTTGAACTCGGCCCCCGAATGCCGCAGTTGTTCCAACAGGCTGATGATGCCGCTCCACGTGAGGTCGCTGGCGCAGAACACCACCTCGCCGACCCGTTGCCTGCGGATGGTGCGGGCCAGAGCTTGCGGCGTGGCTTCCGGCGTGCCGGGCGCGATCACATGGGACCAGCCCAGCCCGAAGTGGGTCTGCCACAGCAAGGCCAGGGCATGTTTGGCGGCGGCCGGCGATCCGATCGCCAGGATCCGTTCGCGCTCCTTGCGGCGCAGGCCGTAGCCCTTGATGCGCAGCAGGTGCAGGACCAGCCGCACCGACAGCATCAGCACCGTGGTCCAGGTGCACAACAGGGCCGTTTCCAGGATGTCCGTCCACGTGCCATCCAACGACCACCACAGGCCACCGCCCAAGACCAGCAGGGCGAGCAGGGCGCGCACCGGAGGCAGGAAGCGCAGTGGACGGTCGTAGCCGCCGAAGAGGGCCACCCAGCCCACCACCACCAGTCCGATGGCCAGGTCGGTGCCGATCTCGGTGATGAAAGGCCAACGATGCGGCACCACCGGCGAGAGCGTGAGGACCACCAGCACGGCCAGCAGGTCCAGGATGGGTAGCATGGCCCGGTTCAGGAAACGGGTGGCGATGGCGGCCGCGGCGCTCAGGTAGATGCTGCCCTTGATCAGGGTGGGGAACACGCCACCGCTCTGCGCGAAGTGCTTCTGGGCGAAGATGGCCATGGCGTTGTAGAACACGAACACGTAGTTCACGCTGCTCTTCTTCGTGCTCTCGCCCTTGTAGTGGATGATCCGCGCATCGGGGAAGTACCAGTTCTCGTAACCGCCCAGGGTGATGCGGTAGCTGAGGTCGATGTCCTCCCCGTACATGAAGAAGCTCTCGTCCAACAGGCCCACTTCATCCAACGTGCGCCGCCGCAGGAACATGCAGGCGCCGGAGAGGATCTCGATCCGGGCGTTCTCGTTCTCGGGCAGGTGCCCCAAGTGGTAGCGTCCGAAGACCCGACTGCGGGGAAAGAGGCGCGACAGGCCGATGATCTTGAAGAAGGCCACCTGCGGGGTGGGAAGCCCGCGCTTCGATTCAGGCAGGAAATGCCCCGTACCATCGACCATCTTCACCCCGAGACCACCGGCCTTGGGATGCGCATCCAGGAAGGCGACCACCTTGTGGAAGACGTCCTCGCCCACCACCGTATCGGGGTTGAGCAGGAGCACGTATTCGCCCTGCGCGATGCGGATGGCCTGGTTGTTCGCCCGGCTGAAGCCCACGTTCTCCGTGTTGGCGATGAGGCGCACCTGCGGGAACTTCTCCCGCACCAGCTCCACGCTGCCATCGGTGCTCTGGTTGTCCACCACGAACACCTCGCCCTCCAACCCCTCCAAGGCCTTGAACACCGTGCGCAGGCACTGTTCCAGGTAGGCCCGGACGTTGTAGTTGACGATGATGACGGAAAGCTTCATGTGCTCCTGGGCGCCTGTGCTGCACGGTACAGGCTATCGCTTCACGCTCTGTTCGTAGGGTTTCCGATCGGCAATGCTACGACCCAGCGTCAATTCATCGGCTTGGTCCAGGTCGCTGCCCACACTGATGCCCCGGGCGATGGTGGTGATCAGCACCCCGGCCTCGGACAGGCGGCGGTTCAGGTAGAACCCCGTGGTGTCGCCCTCCAGGGTGCCGCCCAGGGCCAGGACCACCTCGCGGACGCCTCCGGCCTGCACGCGGTCCAAGAGCTCGCGGGTGTGCAGGTCGTCCGGACCGATGCCCTCCATGGGGTTGATCACCCCGCCCAACACGTGGTACAGTCCGCGGTACTGGCGGGTGTTCTCGATGGCGATCACATCGCGGATGTCCTCCACCACGCAGATCAGCCCGGCATCGCGGTGCGGGTCGCGGCAGATGGCGCAGCGCGGCTCGTCGCTGATGTTGCAGCACACCTCGCAGTAGCGCACCTCCTCGCGCATGCGGCGGATGGCCTCGGTGAACCGCGCCACCTCGTCCGGGCCCCGCCGCAACAGGTCCAGTGCCAGCCGCATGGCCGTGCGCCGACCGATGCCTGGCAGGCTGGCCAGCTGGTCCACCGCGGCTTCCAGCAGGGAGGAGGAGAGGGACATGGGGCAAAGATCATCCAGGGGAGGGATACCCTGCAGGGAATGATGCGCCACTTGTTCATTTCCCGTTGTCGGTCCCCGGTGAGCCTCGGGCCGTGGCCGTTTCCTTCGCATCATGAGCCCGGTCCTCCTCCTCAGCATCGTCCTTGGCTACTTCCTGCTGTTGCTCGGCATCGCCTGGTGGACCAGCCGGGGGGCGGGCGAGCATGCCTTCTACAGCGGCGAGCGCAAGAGCCTCTGGTACGTGGTGGCCTTCGGCATGATCGGCACCAGCCTCAGCGGGGTCACCTTCATCAGTGTGCCGGGGTATGTGGAGGCCAAGGCCTGGACCTATTTCCAGCTGGTGGTGGGCTTCGCCATCGGCTACTGGATCGTGGCGGGCGTGCTGCTGCCGCTGTACTACCGCATGGGCCTCACCAGCATCTATGGCTACCTGCGGGAGCGCTTCGGCATGACGAGCTACCGCACCGGCGCCTCGTTCTTCATCCTGAGCCGCCTGGCCGGGGCCACCATCCGGATCTTCGTGGTGCTGAACGTGTTGCAGCTGTTCGTGCTTGATGCCATGGGCGTGCCCTTCGAGCTCACGGCCGCCGTGGTGATGGCCATGATCGTGCTGTACACCCTGAAGGGCGGGGTCAAGACCATCGTGTGGACGGACACTTTGCAGACGCTCTTCATGCTCGGTGCACTGGTGGGCACCATACTCTACATCATCAACCTGCCAGGCATGGTCACCTGGAGGCCGATGCTGGCCGACAGCGGCATGGCACGCATCCTGGACCTGGACTGGCGCAGCGACAGCTTTCTGCTGAAGCAGGTCCTGGCGGGCATGTTCATCACCATCGCCATGACCGGACTGGACCAGGAGATGATGCAGAAGAACCTGAGCGTGGCCACGGTGGAAGGCAGCAAGAAGAACATGCGGGTGTTCAGTGTGATCCTGCTCGGGGTGAACCTGCTGTTCCTGCTCCTGGGTGCCCTGCTCTATCTCCACGCG
>CAUJFM010000062.1 GCA_963169595.1 Bacteroidota bacterium
GCGGGCAACTGGGGTTACACCCGCATGCTGCTGGCCTATGCCTACCACATGCAGATGTCGCGCGACTACTTCATGTCCTTCGGCCTGTTCGGTGGGGTGGTGCAGGAGAAGTTCGACCTGGGCAACGTCTTCGCGGTGAACTACAACGATCCCGCCCTCGACAGCCGCGCCAGTGTGGTGGTCTTTCCCGAGATCACGCCCGGGCTTTTCGTCTACAACAAGGTGGCCTGGGGCGGCCTGGCCATGCACCAGGCCCTGGGCAACAAGATCGAAGGCATCGGCCTGGACAGCCGATTGGCCCGGCACTTCATGCTCAGCGGCGGTTATCGGTACCGCATAGGCCGTGAGACCTCCTTCACACCCAGCCTGCTGATGAAGTTCGCCGGGGGTGCGCCCATGGCCCTTGACCTGAACGCCATGGTGGAATGGAAGCGGACCATCGGACTGGGCCTGGGCTACCGCAACGGCGATGCGGTGACCTTCCTGATGAAGCTCGCCTTCCTCAAGTACTTCCAGATCGGCTACAGCTACGATGTGACCACATCCAAACTGCGCGTGGCCGGGAACAACACGCACGAGTTCATCCTGGGCATCACGCCCTGTGGCAAGGAGGACCTCCGGCGCAAGATGATCAACTGCCCTGCATTCGAATAGAACGGACATGCCCACCATGCGAACGAACGCCTTGTTGAAGACCGGTCTGGTCCTGCTGATGGCGTGGGCCGTGGCGCCGGTGCTCGCACAGACCAGGTATTGGACCGGTGGTCATGGTGATTGGACCGATGCCGCCCACTGGAGCCTCACCCCGGGAGGACCCGGCGGGGCGGGTGCGCCGCGCGCAACCGATGATGCGGTGATCGAGGGGCAGGTCAATGTCCGTATCCAAGGCGATGCCACGTGCAAGGACCTGTTGGTGCGTTCCGCGGGTGTGCGTGTGGAAGGTCCTGCCAGCGCAGAATTGATCGTGGCCGGAGGTATGGCCTTGCCGGTGGGGGCGCAATGGTCGTTCCAAGGACTCACGCGCTTCGCCGTGCGACGCCAGGGTGTGGAACTTCACTTGCGGGGCGTGCGGATGCTTGGCGACCTGGTCTTCGAGGGCACGGGCACCTGGTCGTTGCTAAGCGATCTGGTGGTGGATGGCCACGATGTGGTCTTGAAGGAGGGCACATTGATCACCAACGGGAACCTGGTGCAGGCCCGTGCGCTGGAGTTCGATGGGCGGGGCGCCAAACGGCTGATCGCCGGACGTTCCATCGTGATGTTGTCCGAGATGCCATCCATGGCCGCAGCGCGGCAGGTGGTGGATCCGGGGGCTTCGGTGCTTTCCGTGAACGGACAACCGGTGGCCTGGGACGTGCCCCCTGCCGGGGACGCGTTGAACGACCGGGACATCAATGTCTGCGGCACCGGTCCGGGGCAGACGCCGTTCATCGTGAACGCCCAGCTCACCACGAACTACAACGGCTTTGGTGTACGCTGCCGCGGTGAGTGCAATGCCACGGTGACGGCCAGCGTGAGCGGCGGCGTGGGGCCCTTCACCTACTCGTGGCTGTTCGGCGGACCGAACATCAGTACCTGGACCACGGCCTGCGGTGGCCCGCAGATCGTGGTGGTCACCGATGTGGGACAAGGCATTTCCTGTCCAGCCCAGGTGAACGTGACCGAGCCCGCGCCGTTGGGTGTGATCTTCTTCGGGCAGGGCACGCCACCCACCTGTGCCAATGTGTGCAATGGTTCGCGGACCGCGCTGGCCATTGGAGGCGTGGCGCCATACAACTACAATTGGAACAACGGGGCCGGCACCAACTCCTCGTTCTTCCAGCTCTGCGCGGGCAACAACACGCTGGTGATCACGGATGGCAATGGATGCGTGTACGACACCACCTTCTTCTTCAACCTGCAGCCGATCTCGCCTGGGTTGACCGTGACCAATACGTCCTGCTTTGGTGACTGCAATGGATCGGCCCAGGTCTCGCCTGCGGGAGGGACCCCGCCCTTCACCATCACCTGGAGCCCGGCACCTGGCGGGGGGCAGGGTACACCGAACGCTACCGGCCTGTGCGCAGGGAACTATTCTGTACTGCTGGTGGACGCGAACGGCTGTGATACCACGCTCACCTTCGCCATCACGCAACCACCACCGATCGTTCCGAACCCGACGTTCACGAACGCGAGCTGTTTTGGTGCCTGTGATGGTACCGCCTCCGTGAGCCCAACGGGTGCGGCAGGACCGTACAGTTACCAATGGTCGCCTACACCCGGAGGTGGTCAGGGCACGGCCAACGCCACTGGTCTCTGTGCCGGTACATATACCCTGTTGCTCACCGACCAGTCCTCCGGGTGTGATACGCTGATCACCTTCAACATCCAGTCGCCGCCGGCGATCAATGTGCAAGGCACGGTAACGGATGCCACCTGTGCGAACAGCTGCAATGGCACCATTTCATTGAATGTCACAGGAGGACTTGCTCCTTATTCCTTTCTGTGGAGCCCGGCACCTACAACAGGTCAGGGAACCGGTTCGATCTCCGGGCTATGCGCCGGGAACTGGCTCGTGACCGTCACTGACGCTTCCGGTTGTGACACCACGGTCACCTTCGCCGTGCAGGCCCCTCCACCGATCAATGTCGTTCTCAATGCCGTCCCACCCACCTGCGCCGGTCTGTGTGATGGGTCGGCAACCGCCACGGTGACGGGGGGCGTGGGTCCTTACACCTATGCATGGAGCCCCGCACCCGGAGGTGGACAGGGAACACCTGCCGCCACCGGACTGTGTGCAGGCACCTATGCACTGTTGGTCACCGATGCCAACGGCTGTGACACCACCCTGACCTTTGACCTGGTGGCCCCGCCCCCCTTGCAGGCCGCACCCACGCAGACCAATGTGAGCTGCGATGGCCAGTGCAATGGCACCGCCTCGGTGGTCGTTGCGGGAGGAACGCCGCCCTATCAGTACGTCTGGAGCCCAGCCCCCGGAAGTGGGCAGGGGACACCGAACGCGACCGGACTCTGTGAAGGGGTGTACACGCTGGTGGTGACGGATGCCAATGGATGCACCTTGCCCGTGCCGTTCACCATCACCGCACCAGCTCCGTTGGCCCTGTCGCTGCAGGTGTTGTCGGCGAGCTGTCCGGGTGCCTGCGATGGTAGTGCTGGCGTCATCGCAGGTGGCGGCACGGCGCCGTACACCTATCTGTGGGCTCCTGCACCCGGCGGTGGGCAGGGTACGCCCAATGTGACCGGTCTGTGTGCCCAGGCCTACACGCTCACCGTGACCGATGCGGCAGGTTGTGATTCGACCGTGGCCTTCACCGTGCCTGCCCCGCCGCCCATCGTGGTGGATGGCGTGGTGACCGATGCGACCTGCTCCAACACCTGTGATGGGGCCATCGCCCTTACAGCTTCGGGAGGCAATGGAGTGTTCACCTACACGTGGACCCCTCAGCCAGGCTCGGGTCAGGGCACACCCAATGCGGGTGGTCTTTGTCCGGGGAACTGGCAGGTCGTTGTCAGCTCGGGCGGCTGCGATACCACCTTGACCTTTGTGGTGAACGCTCCGCCACCGATCCAGGCTGCGTTGACCACCGTTCCGCCTACCTGCAACGGGGAATGCGATGGTACGGCCTCGGTCGCCGTTTCGGGTGGAGTGGCCCCGTACAGCTTTGTGTGGACGCCAGCGCCTGGCGGAGGACAGGGAACGCCGGATGCGACCGGTCTTTGCGCGGGCACCTATTCCGTGCTGGTCGCTGATGCGAACGGATGCGATACCACCATCACCTTCCAGTTGCTGGAGCCGCCACCGATCGTGGTGGACCTGGTGACCCAGCCTGCGGGATGCGGAGGCCAGTGCATCGGCAGCGCCACGGCCACGGTGAGCGGTGGTGTGGGGCCTTACACCTTCGCCTGGTCGCCGGAACCCGGCGGTGGACAAGGCACGCCGAGCGCCACAGGCCTGTGCTCGGGAGCTTACACGCTGACCGTGACGGATGCGAACGGATGTGAGGTCGTTGTGCCTTTCACGATCAGTTCTCCCGCAGGCATTGACGCGCAGGGCACAGTGACGGATGCCAGCTGCTCGGGCACCTGTGATGGCGCCATCCAGGTGACCGCCACGGGTGGAGTGGCCCCGTACGCCTTCGTTTGGAGCCCCGAACCGGGCAGTGGCCAGGGAACGCCGAACGCAGGCGGTCTCTGTGCCGGCACGTGGACGCTGCAGATCACGGATGCCGCTTTGTGCGACACCATCCTGCAGTTCACCATCAATGAACCGGCTCCGATCATCCCCAACGGGACCTCCACCAACGAGACCTGCAACGGGCCTTGCGATGGCACGGCGTCCGTGAACCCCACGGGTGGTCTTGCGCCGTACTCCTTCGTGTGGACGCCCGCACCGCCGAACGGCCAAGGCACACCGTCGGCGACCGGGCTGTGCGCGGGCGCCTGGTCCGTTACGATCACGGATGCCGCGGGCTGTGACACCACGGTGTCCTTCGACATCCTGGAGCAGCAGCCGGTGCAGGCTGTGCTCACCACCGTGGATGGGATCTGTGCGAATACCTGCGAGGGAAGTGCATCAGTGGTCCCCAGCGGAGGTCTGGCGCCCTACACGTTCAACTGGTCGCCGGCACCGCCTGTCGGACAGGGGACGGCATCGGTGAGCGGGCTTTGCATCGGAGCGTGGTCGGTCACCGTGACGGATGCGGCGGGATGCGACACCACGATCGCTTTTACTATCAACGCGCCACCTCCGATCCAGTCCGGGTTGACCGTGGTGCCGGAAAGCTGCCAGGGTGCCTGTACGGGTAGCGCCCAGGTGGTCCCATCGGGTGGTGTCGCGCCGATCGCCATTCAATGGTCCCCCGAGCCGGGTGGAGGACAGGGCACTCCGAACGCGACCGGTCTTTGTGCAGGAACGAACTATACGGTGACCATCACGGACGCGAACGGTTGCACGGAGGTCTTCGCCTTCACGGTGGACCCCTATGCGCCCATCGTTCCGAACAGCAGCAGCATGCCTGTCACCTGTGCCAACCTCTGCAATGGCACGGCCACCGTGGGTCCCACGGGTGGCATCGCACCGTACACGTATGCCTGGTCGCCTGAGCCGGGTTCGGGACAGGGTACACCCAGCGTCACCGGCCTGTGCGCCGGAGTGGCCACCGTGGTGATCACGGACGCGACCGGCTGCTCGGTAAGCGTGGACGTCCTTATCACCGGACCAACGCTGGTGGATGTGCAGGCCACGACCACCAACGTGTCGTGTGCGGCGCAGTGCGATGGCAGTGTAGTGCTGAACACCACCGGAGGCGTGGCGCCGTACACCTATCTCTGGAGCCCGGTGCCGCCGAACGGTCAAGGCGGTTCCACCGCCATCGGGCTGTGCCCGGGTACGTGGAACGTGGTGGTCACCGACCAGAACGGTTGCACGCAGCCCTTCAGCTTCAACATCACCGAGCCTGCTCCGCTTGTGGTGAACGTGGCGACCACTCCCAGCCAATGCCAGGTGTGCATCGGTGCGGCAACCGCCACAATTACTGGTGGTACGCCGGGCTACACGATCTCTTGGACGGATCCGCTGGGTGCAGTGATCGGGTCGGACCCGATTATCGCGGACCGTTGTGCGGGCGTCTACATCCTCACGGTGAGCGATGCGAACGGATGCACGGTGCAACAGGCCGTGCCCATCGTCGATTCCGATGGTGAGGTCCTGACGATGACGGATGGTGCAACATCCTGTCCGAACACCTGCGATGGAGCCGTCAGCGTCACCTTCACCTGCAGCGATCCGCCGTGCACGATCGCCTGGACGGATGCCGCTGGCAACGCCCTCTCCAGCATAGCGAACGATCTGACGGGACTGTGTCCTGGGGACTACCTCGCTGTGGTGACGAATGCATCGGGTTGCATCACCATCGATACGGCCACCGTGGTGGCCCCACCACCCACGCAGTTGAACACGAGCAGCTCCCCAGTATCCTGCGCAGGAGCTTGTGATGGTACGGCCACGGTAGGTGTGAACGGAGGCACCGCGCCCTATACGTTCGTATGGAGCCCCGAGCCGGGTGCCGGACAGGGTACACCGTTCGTTTCCGGCCTGTGTGCAGGCGTGTATACGGTGGTCATCGGCGATGGCGGTGGATGCGATACCACGGCCCAGGTGCTCATCACCGAGCCGCAGCCCCTGGACCTGGGTGCCGATGTGAACGCCCCCGGATGTGCCGGGCAATGTGATGGCAGCATTGTGCTGAGCCTTTCCGGAGGCACCGCACCGTACACCATCCTCTGGTCCAATGGCCAGGCGGGTGGCGGCATCTTCGGGCTGTGTGCCGGCACTTACAGCGTGCTCGTAACGGATGCCAACGGCTGCTCACTGAGCGCCAGCTACGACCTGGTGGCGCCGGACCCGTTGACGGCCACGATCTCCAGCACGCCCAGCACCTGCCCGAACTGTGATGGCACGGCCTCGCTCACCATCACGGGTGGTACGGCGCCCTACACCATTACGTGGACCCTCGGCGGTACGGTCGTCGGCAACGGGACCGATCTCACGGACCTCTGCGGTGGACTGTATACCGCTTTGGTGGAGGATGCCAGCGGCTGTTCGGTGACCGCCGTGGTGACCATTGCGGATGCCAACGCCGAGGTGCTGGTGATGCAGGATGGCCAGACCTCCTGCGGGAACTCCTGCGATGGCAGTGTGGGCGTGCTCTTCACCTGTTCCAGCCCCGTATGCTCGACCATCTGGACCGATGCGAACGGTACGGTGGTCGCACAGAACGTGCTCACCCTTGATGATCTGTGTGTGGGCGTCTACACGGTGCAGGTGACCAATGGCTCGGGCTGCGTGAGCTTTGGCTCGGCCGAGGTCCTGCCGTCCCAGCAGATCGTGCCGAACCTGAGCACCACGCTGGCCTCTTGCGCCGGTGTCTGCGATGCCACGGCCACCGTGGGTCTCACCGGAGGAATTGCACCCTACACCTACACGTGGAGCCCTGAGCCGGGGTCCGGACAAGGCACTCTGCAGGCCGGGGGCTTGTGCGCCGGCACTTACAGTGTCACCATCACCGACGCCGCGGGGTGCGACACCACGGTGCAGGCGTTGATCCTGGAGCCCCAAGCGCTCCTCATTGATGGTGTGCAGACGAACGTGTCGTGCGATGCGTCCTGTGACGGATCCGTGATAACGGTCATCTCCGGTGGCACCGCTCCCTACACGTTCCTGTGGTCGCCGGCTCCGACCGTTGGTCAGGGCACCAGTGCGGTGTCCGGGCTGTGTGCCGGCGATATCACGCTGACGGTGACGGATGCGAGCGGATGCTCCACGGACCGCACGTGGACCATCCTGGGACCGCAGCCGCTGGTGCTTACCGGCAGCAGCACACTAAGTCAGTGCGGGGTCTGCAGCGGTGTGGCCAGCGTGGACATCACGGGAGGTAGCGCACCTTATGCTGTGACATGGACGCAGGGCGGCGCCATCGTGGGCACAGGCCCCACCTTGACCGACCGTTGTGCAGGCATCTATGTGGCGGAGGTCGTTGATGCCAATCTGTGCACCTCTACGCTCGTGGTCCCGATCAGCGATGTGGAGGGCGAGGAGCTGACGACAACGGATGACGTGACCAGCTGCCCGGGCGTGTGTGATGGAAGCGTGAACGTCACGTTCAATTGTACGGAGATCCCCTGCTTCGTGGCCTGGTTCGATGGTGCGGGCAATGACCTCAATGAGCCGACCGGTGAGCTGTCCGGCGTATGCGCGGGTACCTACTATGTGCAGGTGACGAACGGTCTGGGTTGCGTATCCATTGATACCGCCTTCGTGACCGAGCCGGATCCCATCGTGCCGAACCTCAGCACCACGCCCACCAGCTGTGCAAGCACGTGCGATGGCACGGCCACGGTGGGCCCCACGGGAGGAACGCCGCCCTACACCTACCTGTGGTCGCCCGAGCCCGGGTCCGGCCAAGGAACGCCACAGGCCACCGGCTTGTGCCCGGGTACGAACGAAGTCACGATCACCGATGATGCCGGATGCGTGTTGGTGGTGCCGGTGCTCATCCTTGCACCCGATCCGCTGGCGATGAGCGGCACCATTACGCCCGTGAGCTGCAACGGCAGCTGCGATGGCGAGATCGCGGTGAGCGTGACCGGTGGTGTAGCCCCGTACCAGTATGTCTGGAGCCCTGCACCGGGAAGCGGGCAGGGTACGCCCAATGTGGAAGCGCTGTGCGCAGGCACCTGGACATTGACCGTGACGGATGCCAATGGCTGTACCATCCAGCAGGACTTCGTGCTTGATGATCCACCTGTTCTGGTGGTCGACCTGTCGAGCACGGATAACAGCTGCTTCGGGGCCTGCGATGGCACGGCGACGCTGAGCATCAGCGGTGGCGTTCCGGACTATACCATCACCTGGAGCGACCCCAACGGCAATACGTTGGCCGAGGACACCACAGCGGTGGCCGACCTCTGTGCGGGGGATTACTCCGTGGTGGTCACGGACGCCAATGGTTGTGCGGTCACCACCTGGTTCACCATCAGCCAGCCTGCCGCCATCGAAGCCGGATTGGTGTTCACCGGAGAGACCTGCCTGGGTCCGTGCGATGGCACCGCCTCCGTTTCGCCCAGCGGCGGCACGGGCCCGTACACCATCGTCTGGCAGCCTGAGCCGGGCAGTGGCCAGGGCACGGACCAGGTAACTGGGCTCTGCGCCGGGGACTATGCGGTGATCATCACCGATGCCAGTGGCTGCGACACGACCTACACGTTCACCGTGCAGCCCTTCACGGCGATCACGGACAATGCCACGGTGACCAATGTGCTGTGCAACGGTGCGTGCAATGGGGCCATTCAACTGGCCACAGCGGGTGGCCTGGGCGGCTACACATATACCTGGTCGCCGGTCCCGCCGAATGGGCAGGGGCAGGACAACGCGCAGCAACTATGCCCGGGTGACTGGTCGGTGACCATCACGGACGTGGCCGGATGCAGCAGCACCTTCACCTACACGATCACAGAGCCGACCCCCTTGCTGGTGAGCGTGGACCAGGTCACTGCGGCAAGCTGTGCCACGGCCCTGGACGGTGCCGTTGCTGTCAGCATCAATGGTGGTGTCGGGCCCTATGGAACGCTCTGGACCGGTCCGGGTGGCTTCACATCACCGAACGAGGACCTGTCAGGCATCGCGCCGGGAACCTACACGTTGACCGTGACGGATGCGAACGGTTGCATCATCACCGCCGAAGTGACCGTGGATGCGTTGGTGACCGTGCTGGCCAATGCCGGTCCGGATCAGCAACTGTGTGATGGCCCCGCAGTGGTCCTGGATGGATCGGCAAGTACGGGCGGCACGCAGTTCTCCTGGACGGACGACCAGGGTGAGGTGGTGGGCACCACACCCGTGATCACCCTCTCCGACCTGGTGCCTGGAACGCACACGTTCACCCTCACCGTCACCGATGGTCCTTGCTCCTCCACGGATGAGGTGGTCATCGAGGTGCTGGAACTGCCGCTTGCGGATGCGGGTCCGGATCAGTTCATCTTCCTGAGCGGGACGGCCAACCTGGGTGGATCGCCCAGCGGTCCTTCGGGTTCCACCTTCAGTTGGTCACCCGATTCGCTGGTGTCGGACCCCGCGGCGGCCAACCCGACGGCCGACCCGGGCATCACCACCTGGTTCGTGCTTACGGTGACCTCGCCGAACGGTTGTGTGGATGTGGATTCCGTGCTGGTGACCGTGGTGCCCGATGTGGTCATCCCCTCGGGCTTCACGCCCAACGGCGATGGCCGCAATGACACCTGGGTGATCGACTTCATCGATCTCTTCCCCGATTGCGAGGTGGAGGTGTACAACCGATGGGGTGAGCAGCTCTTCCGCAGTGTGGGCTATCAGGTGCCTTGGGATGGCCGTTACCGCGATGGCTACGTGCCGGTGGGTACCTACTACTACGTGGTGAACCTGAAGGACCCGCGCTTCCCCGATGCTTACACCGGACCTCTAACCGTGATCCGCTAAACCACAACGACCATGCGCCGCATCCTCTTCCTGGCCAGCGCGATCTTGGTGTGTGGGTGGACCCACGCCCAACAGTTGCCGCAGATCACGCAGTACAGGTCCAACGATTACCTGTTCAATCCAGCGGTGGCAGGCAGCCGTCCGATGTTCGAACTGCGCAGCATGCACCGGTACCAGTGGGTCGGCATCCAAGATGCCCCGCGGACCTTCATGCTGAGCGGAACATCGACCCTGGGCCGCAACATGGGCGTGGGGGCCTATCTGTTCACTGACAACGTTGGTCCCACCCGCCGCACCGGCTTCCAGGCCTCCTATGCATACCACCTGCAACTGACCTCCGATCTCCGTTTGGGATTGGCTGTTTCCGCAGGGATGCTCCAGTTCCTCATCGATGGGTCGAAGATCACCTTCAACGACCCGGACGACCCGGTGATGGACGATCAGCTGCGCGGGCAGCTGATGCCCGATGCCAAGTTCGCCTTCTACCTCTACCACCCGCGGTTCTGGTTCGGGGCCTGTGCGCCGCAACTGCTCCAGAACAAGGTCTATTTCCTGGACGACAGCGGCAGCTCGCTGAGCGTGATGGAGGACCATTATTACGCGATGGGCGGCTACACCTTCGAACTGGGCGAGGATTGGAAAGTGGAGCCTACCTTCCTGGTGAAGTTCGTCGAACCGGTACCCATGAAGCTGGACCTGAACGCCACTGTGCGGTACAAGGACATGCTCTGGTTGGGTGCCGGCTACCGCACGAACGATGCCTATACCGCCATGGTCGGGCTGTGGTTGAAACGGACCTTCCAGTTCGGCTATTCCTATGACATCATCTCTTCGAACCTGCGCAATTACAGCACGGGCACCCATGAGCTGATGCTTGCCATCACCCTGGACAAGCAGCGACGACCGACAACGCCCTGAACAGCCGCACCAAGAGGTGGAACTTGTCGACGATTTCGCGCAGATCGTCGAAGAACAGTGTTGATAACCTGTAAGTTATTGACAGTGGATGGGGGCTGCCGCCTAACTTGCATGCCCTTTGTCCGCGGGGTCCGAACGCATGGTAAGAGCTACGGGTGTGCAGTTGAAATGGCTTGTCCGGTCGGGCATTCTGGCGTTGGTCACCCTGCTGGCCATGGGTCCGGCGGAAGCCCAGGTCCTTGTGGCCGGGGATGGCCTCACCTTCGGAACCTGTAGTGGGTCCTTCCACGATACGGGTGGCCCGGGGGGCGATTACGCGAACAATGAGGCCCTCACGGTCACCATCTGCCCCAGCGGTGGGGCGGGTTCGGGGCCGTTCACTTCGGTGCGCTTCACCCAATGGAGCATTGCGCCCGGCCCTGGCGACACCTTGCGGATCTATGATGGGACCACCGTGGGAGGCACCCTGCTGGCTGAGGGCACATCCGCGACCTCGCTGTCCGGGCAGACCTTCACCGCGACCTCGGCTTCCGGTTGTCTCACGTTCCGATGGGTGAGCAATGCCGGCGGAACGGCGGCGGGGTGGACCGCGCTGGTGCTGACCGGTCCTGATGCGGGTCAGAACGCGAGCATCACGGTCTGTTCCACGGAAGCGCCTTTCAGCATGCGCGCTCGGTTGAACGGCACCCCGGATGCAGGAGGCTCCTGGACGGGTCCTGGTGGTGCGCACCCCGATCTTTTTAACCCGGCCACGGACACGCCCGGGATTTACACCTACACGGTCTCCGGCCCTGCTCCGTGCCCGGATTCCTCGGCGGTGCTGACCATCGCCGTGGTGACCGCGCCCAACGCGGGCACGAACGGGGCGCTCACGGTGTGCAACGATGCCGGGCCTCAGAACCTCTTCAACAGCCTGGGTGGTACGCCACAGGCTGGCGGTTCATGGACAGGCCCGGGCGGTGGTGCGCACTCCGGTGTGCTGGACCCTACTGTGGGCCCTGCCGGCACCTACACCTACACCGTGCCCGGTACGGCACCCTGCGGACCTGCTTCCGCCGTGGTGAGCGTCACCATCGAGCAGCGGCCCAATGCCGGAACGAACGGTACGGCGGTGGTCTGCAGCAATGGGGCTCCCTTCAACCTGTTCAGTTCCCTGGGCGGCAGCCCGCAACCCGGCGGCTCGTGGACCGGACCCGGAGGTGGGGCCGTGGCGGCCACCTACACGCCCGGCTCCTCCACCCCAGGGGTGTACACCTACACGCTTTCCGGGACCACCGCTTGTGCATCGAGCAGTGCCACGGTCACGGTGACCCAGGTGACCGCTCCGAACGCGGGTATCGATCGCGCATTGGTGGTGTGCAGCGATGACGCGCCGTTCAACCTGCTCTCCCAGTTGAACGGTACGCCGAACGCGGGTGGCACGTGGGTAGGTCCCAATGGTCCGCACGGGGCCACCTTCAACCCCGCCACCGATCCGCCCGGCAATTACACCTACACGGTGACCGGCACGGCGCCTTGCGCCAATGCAACCGCGGTGCTGAACATCACGGTGCGTATCGCACCCGATGCGGGCAGCTCCGCGGTCATCACGGTGTGCAGCACCGACGCGAGCTTCCCGCTCTTCAACAGGCTGGGCGGCTCGCCCGATCTGGGCGGCACGTGGACCGCACCGGGTGGTGGTGCGCACCCCGGCACGTTCATTCCGGGTACCAGTGCCGCTGGTGTCTACACCTACACCGTTGTGGGGCAGTCCCCCTGTGATCCCGCCACGGCCACCGTCACGGTGAACGTGAACATCGCACCCGTGGCAGGCACCAACGCCTCGGTGGTGCGCTGCTCCAACGATGCCCCATTCAGCCTGTTCGCCCAGTTGGGTGGCAGCCCGAACCCCGGTGGCACCTGGACGGGTCCGGGCGGCGCGCATAGCGGCACCTTCACGCCTGGCGTGGACCAGCCGGGTGCCTACACGTACACCGTGCTCGGAACAGCGCCCTGCGCCAATGCCACCGCTGTGGTCACCGTTTCCATCGTGACCGCGCCGAACGCCGGTACCAATGGATCCACCACGGTGTGCAGCAACGGTGCGCCGTTCTCCCTCTTCGCCCTGTTGGGTGGCACCCCGGATGCCACGGGCACCTGGAGCGGCCCTGGAGGCGCAACATCGGGCACCTTCACGCCGGGCACCTCACAGGCGGGTGTCTACACCTACACGGTTGCGGGTACGGCCCCCTGCGCGAACGCGAGTGCGACGGTCACCGTCAGCGTAGTGGCGGCACCGAACGCGGGAACGAACGGCAGCATCACCGTGTGCAGTGATCAAGGACCGGTCAACCTGTTCGCGCTGCTCGGTGGAAGCCCACAGGCGGGTGGTACATGGACCCGGCCGAACGGTCAAGCCCATTCAGGTACCTATCTGCCCGCATCGGAGCCTGGAGGGGTGTACACCTACACGGTGGCTGGCACCCTGCCCTGCGCGAACGCCACCGCCACGGTCCAGGTGAACCGGGTGATCGCGCCGAACGCCGGTGTGAACGGCACGATCACCGTGTGCAGCACGAACGCACCCTTCCAGTTGATCACGGTCCTCGGCGGCTCGCCGAGCGGATCGGGCACCTGGCTGGCACCGGGCAATACACCCACTTCGGGCACCTTCACCCCGGGCACCAGCGCACCGGGCGTCTACACCTACGTGGTGGCCGGCACGGCTCCTTGTGTGAACGATAGTGCGTTCGTGACGGTGAATGTGAACCAGGCCCCGAACGCCGGACAGAACGCATCGCAGCTCGTTTGCAGCAGCAATGCGCCCTTCAGTTTGTTCGGCGTGCTGGGCGGTACCCCCAATGCGGGCGGAACGTGGACGGCCCCGGGCGGCGGATCTTCCACCGGCACCTACACGCCCGGGCAGTCGACCGTGGGCGGGTATACCTACACGGTCACGGGCATAACCCCCTGTCTGAACGCGTCCGCCATTGTCTCGATCAGTGAGAACCGTCAGCCGTTGGCAGGCACCAATGGCAGCTTCACCCGCTGCTCCACAGATGGACCGGTGGACCTGTTCACACAGCTCGGTGGAACGCCGGATGCCGGAGGCACGTGGACCGGTCCAAGTGGTGCGAGCTCAGGGGTCTTCATCCCGGGCACATCCACCCCAGGAACGTACACCTACACGGTGACGGGCACTGCGCCCTGCACGAACGCCACGGCCACGGTGACCGCCACGGTGAACCAGGCCCCCAACGCCGGCACCGGCGGGGTGATCACGGTGTGCCAGGGGACCACCTCCGTGGACCTGTTCACCGGCCTCACGGGCAACCCGGACCTCACGGGCACTTGGAACGATGATGACAACACGGGGCAATTGAGCGGGAACCTCTTTGGTCCGCTCGGGCTTCCTGCAGGCGACTATGACTTCACCTACACGGTGCCCGGTATCGGTCAATGTGGTGATGACCAGGCCGTTGTGCGGGTGACGATCGTGCCGCTGCTGGATGCCGGGACCAATGGCAACTTGGCGGCCTGCGGTAGCAATACACAGGTCAACCTCCTCAATGGCCTGGGCGGGTCCCCTCAGCCGGGTGGTGTGTGGATCGACCTCGGTGGGACCGGTGCCGTATCGGGCCAGTTCTTCAACGCTTCGTTGGTCATCCCGGGAAGCTATGTCTTCCGCTATCGCCTCACGGGCATCGTGGGCTGCGATTCGGATTCGGCCCAGGTGACGGTGAACGTGCAACAGGCGCCGAACGCGGGCACGAATGGCAATGCCATCACCTGCAGCGATACATCCATTGGTCTGTTCCAGTTCCTGGGAGGGAACCCAGCACTGGGAGGGCAGTGGCGACGCGACAGCCCGACCGGTCCTCCGTTCTCCGGCACCTACAATCCGGCCATCAATGATCCGGGTGTCTTCTATTATATCGTGAACGCGGCACCCCCGTGCACGGCAGTGTTCTCCACGGTGACGGTCACTGAGATCCAGGCGCCCAATGCCGGCACTCCTGCTTCCACCGTGGTATGTTCCAATGGGGCGCCGTTCAACATGACGGCCCTGCTCGGTGGCAACCCCGATCCGGGGGGCTCGTGGAGCTTTGGTGGCCAGAACCACAGCGCCACCTTCGTTCCAGGGCTTGATGTGCAGGGCATCTACGAGTACCGCGTCACCGGACAGCCACCCTGCGGCATTGCGGTGGCCTCGCTCACCGTGACCGTTGTGCCTGCCGCTTCCGCCGGCTGCAACTCCAGCATCACCGTGTGCAGTGGTGATCTTCCCTTCCTGCTGGTGAACGCGCTGGGGTGCACCCCACAGGTGGTGGGCGGTACATGGATCGGTCCTTCGGGTCCGAGCAATGGCACCTTCTCGCCCGCCACCAGCGAGACGGGCGAGTACCGCTACATCGTGCAGGGCACCACTCCATGCGGCAACGACACGGCCTCGGTATTCGTGTTCGTGGATCCTTCTCCGAACGCCGGCACCTCTGGGACCTTGAGCTTGTGCGCGGGCGGCCCCACGGTGAACCTCATCACGGCGTTGGGCGGCAACCCGGACCCGTCGGGTACGTGGACGGGTCCTGCGCCTTCCACCGCCACCTTCAGCGGATTGTTCCAGCCTGGCGTGAGCGCGCCTGGACTGTACACGTACACGGTGACCAACTCCTGTGGATCGGTGAGCAGCACGGTCACCGTGAGCGTGAGCCCACAGGCGAATGCGGGGTGCAGCAATGCCATCGTGCGTTGTTCCTCCAATGCGCCGTTCTCCATGGTCTCCCAATTGGGTTGTGCGCCTGCGCTGAACGGCACCTGGCGTGGGCCGTTGCCTGCCACCACCATCATGGATGGGATCTTCACGCCGGGTACCACCCCCCCGGGCACTTACCGCTACACCGTGGCGGGTGTTGGGGCATGTCCGGAGGTGAGCTCCACCTTGACCGTGACCGTGAACCCAGCGCCCCGTGCGGGCAACGATGCAAGCATCACCTTGTGCAACACGGGTGGTGCGGTGAACCTCTTCCCGTTGTTGGGGCCGAACGCGCAGCCTGGAGGCACCTGGCGGCGTCAGTCCGACAACAGCGTGCATTCCGGCACCATCCTTCCGTCGGTGGACCAGTCCGATGTTTACATCTACACGGTGTCCGGCCTGCCACCTTGCACCAGCGATGAGGCCCTGGTCGAAGTGGTGATCAACAGCAGCCCCACGGCCGGGTTCAACGGGTTGCTCACCCTATGCAGCGATGACCTGCCGGTGAGCCTGCTCGGCATCCTCGGTGGCACGCCGCAGACCAATGGGTTCTGGCTTACGCCGGGCCTGGGCCTTCATTCCGGTGTGTACATCCCGGGTCAGGACCAGGCCGGTGTGTACTCCTATGTGGTGCAAGGCAATGCACCCTGCACCAACGATACGGCCCGGGTCACGGTGATCCAGAACACGGCGACGGATGCGGGTGAGAACGGAACCGCAGTGACCTGCAGCGATCAACCGCCGTTCCAGCTGTTCAGTGTGCTCGGTGGTACGCCCCAAGTAGGTGGCACATGGACCGGTCCTTCCGGCAATACCGTTTCCGGTCAGTTCTCGCCGGGTATCTCCCAGCCGGGTGTATACCGCTACCGGGTGACCGGTATCGCGCCGTGCGAGAGCGATTCCGCCACGGTGACCGTGGTGCAGAATCCCGCTCCCAATGCAGGCATCAGCAACGCGGTGCAGATCTGTTCCTCGCAGGGTACGATCGAGCTGATCAGCCTGCTGGGGGGTACGCCCGACCCCGGAGGCTCCTGGACGCTGAACGGTGACCCACATGGTCCCAACTATGATCCTGCAGTGGGGGGCTCCGGCACCTTCGTGTACACGGTCACCGGTCTTCCTCCTTGTGGAACGGCCACCGCGCAGGTCGCCATCACGCGTGTGCTTGCACCATCGGCAGGTACCGGCGGGGCCATCGCGGCCTGCATCAACGATGATGCCATCAACCTCTTCGCCGGTCTCAGCGGCACGGTGACGCCCGGCGGCAATTGGGTGAACAATGGTGGTGTTGGCGTGCTGAACGGTGGCGTCTGGGATGCCACTGGGGTACCTCCCGGTGATCACACGTTCACCTATACGGTGGAGGGTTCCGGCCCATGCCCCGGCGGCGCTGCCACGGTGATCGTGAACCTGGCCCCTGCGCTGAACGCAGGCGAGGATGTCACGGTGCAGGCCTGTCAGGGCGAGTTGGTGGACCTGTTCAGCGAGCTTGGCGGAAACCCGCAGGCCGGTGGTGCATGGTCCGACCTGGATGGCAGCGGTGGCCTGATCGGTGGGGTCTTCAATACGGCGGGTGTGGCTCCGGGCTCGGACTGGAGGTTCGACTACATCCTTACGGCATCGGCCCAATGCGATCCCGACACGGCGTGGGTGACGGTGGTCGTGCTCGATGGGCCCTATGCCGGTTGCGATGGATCCCTGAACATCTGCTCCACCTCGGCCCCCATCGCGCTGGCCACCGGTCTGGGTTGTGGACCCGATGGTGGTGGGTTCTGGTTGGATCCCGCGCTTCAACCGCACTCGGGTACCTTCCTTCCCGCTTCGAACACGCCGGGGCCTTATCGGTATGTGGTCCCGGGTGTGGGCAATTGTGCTGCGGATACATCGGTGGTGAACGTTCAGGTGGTGCCCGCGGCCAATGCCGGGGCGGATGCGAACCTGGCCGTGTGTTCCACGGATGGGCCGGTGGACATGTTCGTGCTGCTGGGTCCCAATGCCCAGGCCGGTGGAACGTGGGTCTATGTCACCGGTGGCAACGTGCCGCATGGGAACATCTACAACCCAGCCGTGCATAATCCCGGCATTTACCGCTATCGGGTCACGGGTCAGCTGCCCTGTCCGAACGACGATGCGTTCGTGAACGTGACCGAGCCCCAGGTGCCCAATGCCGGATGCAACAACACCCTGGCGGTCTGTTCCGATCAGGCGCCGGTGAACATGTTCGCCGCCCTGGCCTGCAACCCGCAATCGGGAGGAACATGGACCTACGTCACGGGTGGCAACACGCCTCATGGCGCCTTCTTCGATCCGGCAAGTGACCTGCCTGGCGTGTACCGCTACACCCTGGCCGGAACCACGCCTTGTGCGGATGCCTCTGCGGAGCTGACCATCGGCCTTACCACAGCGGGGAATGCCGGCCAGAGCGCTACGGTACAGGCTTGTCTGACCCAACCCGCCTTCGATCTGTTCAATGCGCTGGGTGGCACGCCACAGACCGGCGGCGCATGGACCGATCAATCTAGTTCGGGTGCGCTCACGGGAAGCATCTTCGATCCGGCCGTTGCTGGCCCGGGCACGTGGGACTTCCGCTACACCATCGCGGCCAACGGGCCCTGTGCCAGTGTCTTCAGCACCGTTACCGTTACGGTCGGTGCAGGTGTCAATGCCGGCGCGGACAGCAGCGTCACGGTGTGTGGTTCCAATACGGCCTACGACCTCTTCCTGGCCTTGGCGGGAACGCCGACCACGGGAGGCACGTGGACCGATCAGCTGGGCACCGGCGCGATGAGCCCGGAGGGTGTGTTGAACGCCACCCTGATCGTACCGGGCTCGGTGGCCGGGTTCACCTACACGGTCACCGACCCCGGCTGCGGTACGCTCAGCGCCACCGTGCTGGTGACCATCTCCGAGTACCCCGATGCGGGTACGGGCGGGCCGCTCGCCATCTGCGCCACGGCATCGCCGGTGAACCTGTTCGGGCAGTTGGGTGGATCACCGGATGTGACCGGCACCTGGACCGGCCCCGAAGGCCTTCCACACGGGTCCACGTTCTCGCCTGCGGTGGACGATCCCGGGAACTACACCTACACCGTGCCGGGCAATGCGGCTTGTGCGGATGCCACGGCCATCCTGGCGATCACCGTGAACCAGCCGGCCAACGCGGGCACCAATGGGGAGATCATCGCCTGCGATACCGTACCGGCACTGGTGTTGTTCGATGGGCTGAACGGAACGCCGCAAAGCGGTGGCACCTGGCTTGACCTGAACGGTGCCGGTGGCATGGAGAACGGCATCCTCAACACCACGGAGCTGCCGCCGGGCGAATACCTGTACCGTTACACGGTCGCCGTGGCCGGCTGTGGAAGTGCGACCGCTTTGGTGAAGGTGCTGGTGGTGACCACGCCCCGTGCGGTCGATGTGGTGCGCACCTGCATTGAGCGCGACCGGACCTACACTGTGTCCTTCGCCTTTGAAGAGGGTGATACCGCCACCTACGCGGTCAGCGGGGTGGAAGGCACCATCATTCCGGGTACGCCCTACACCTTCATCAGTGCGCCGATCCCCACCTCGCAGTCCTTCAGCATCTCCATCACCGATGGCTATGCCTGCGGGGTCACCGTGGTGGAGGGTGTGAGCCCGTGCGACTTCGATGACGATGTCTTCGTGCCGCAATCCTTCTCGCCGAACGGTGATGGCACCAACGAGCGATTGCTCATCCCCGGCATCGAAGGATTCCCGGGCAACACCATCATCATCTTCAACCGCTGGGGTGGCAAGGTCTATGAGGCGGCCGGCTACGACAATGTGAACGTTGTGTGGGACGGCACCTCGCCGAACGCCGTGCCCGCAGGCAATGCACCGGCCGGGACGTACTACTACGTGCTTGACCTGGGCAATGGCAGCGAAGCGCTCACCGGCTATATCTACCTGAACCGATGAAGCGCCTGCACATCGTCACCCTGGTGATGCTGCTCCTGGCGGCAGGTCCGGCATCGGCCCAGCAGGACCCGCTGTACAGCCAGTACATGTTCAACACGCTGGCCTTCAACCCCGGCTATGCGGGCAGTGCGGGGGTCTTCACCACCATGGCGCTGAGCCGGCACCAGTGGGTGGGTCTTGAAGGGGCGCCGACCACACAGACCCTGCTCGCGCACAGCCCGCTGCGTGCGGCCAACATGGCCTTGGGCATGAGCGTGATCAACGACAAGGTGGGCCCCACGCGGCAGACCTCCTTCTATGCGGACTATGCCTACCGCATCCGCACTGGCGGAGAGTCCCAGCTGGCTTTCGGTTTGAAGGGTGGGGTGAACATGTACCAGGCCGATCTGGCCGGGCTCACCAGTGTGGACCCCGATGCGGCCAACGTGAACATCAGCAGCAAGGCCCTGCCCAACTTCGGCTTTGGCTTGTTCTGGCACGCCGAGCGCTACTATCTCGGTGTGAGCGCGCCCAAGCTGCTGGAGAACACCATCGAGGAGGCCGGTTCCTCTGGGGTGGTCACCGTGACACAGGCCCGCCACTACTTCGTGCTCGGTGGTTATGTGTTCGATGTGGGCCGCGACCTCAAGGCCAAGCCTTCCTTCATGCTGCGCATGGTGGAGGGTGCGCCCCTGTCGCTGGACCTCTCGGCCAACTTCCTGCTGCGCGATCGCATCTGGTTCGGGGCCATGTACCGGGTGGGCAACTCGGTGGGCGCCCTGGGCCAGTACCAGATCAATGACCAGTTCCGGGTGGGATACGCCTTTGACCTCACCACCACCAAGCTCGGTGCCTACAACGCCGGCACGCACGAGATCATGCTCAGTTACGACTTCCGGTTCATCAAGGGCCGGACGGTAACCCCACGCTACTTCTGACCCATGAACGTCCGCACGCTCCTCTTCCTGGCGTTGTGCCTGCCGTTCACCTCGGCCTGGGCGCAGGGCAATGCCGATCCGTACATCCGCGAAGGCGACCGCTACTATGAGCAGATGGCCTATGCCCGTGCTGCGGCCGAGTACCGCAAGGCGGTGGAACTGGGCGCCGTGAACGAGCACGTGACCAAGCGCCTCGCGAACTGCAGCATGCGCCTGGGCGACACCTTGGAGGCGGAACGTTGGTACGCCACGGTGGTCAAATTCCTCAACCGTGAACCGCAGGACCTCTACCATTATGCCGAGGCGCTGAAGAGCAATGGGCGCTATGAGGAGGCCGAGGAGTGGATGGACCGCTACCTGGCCATGGTGCAGCCGGACAGCGGCCCCCGGCGCAGCAACATCAGCGGCTTTGCGCGCAAGTTCCAGCAGGATGAAGCACGCTTCACCGTAAGACCGGTGTCGATCAATACGCCCCAGTGCGATATGGCACCGTCGTGGTTGGGCCGCGATCAGGTGGTGTTCTCCTCCGCACGCCGCTTCACCGTGGGCATCGAGCGCCGCGCCGCGTGGAACGATCAACCGTTCCTGGACCTTTTCGTGGCTCACGTGATGTCCGATGGCGGCCTCGACCAGGTGCGTCCGCTGGAGGGCGACGTGAACACCAAGCTGCACGAAGGGCCCGCCACGGCGAGCACCGCGGGGGATGTGCTTTGGTTCACCCGCAACAGCTACTTCAAGGGACGCACGAGCCGCAGCAGCAATGGTGTGAACCGGCTGGCCATCTACAAGGTGCAGCGCGACGGCCAGGCCTGGCATGGTGTGGAGCAGTTCCTCTACAACAACAGCGAGGTCTCCATCGCGCATCCCTCCCTTTCTGCTGATGGCCGGAAGCTCTACTTCGTGAGCGACATGCCCGGTGGTTTCGGCGGCACGGACATCTATGTGTGCCGCGAACAGGGCGGCCAGTGGGGCGAGCCGGAGAACCTGGGCCCGCTGGTGAACACGGCCTTCAACGAGGCCTTCCCCTTCATCGCCGCCGACGGTACGCTCTACTTCGCGAGCAACGGTCATCCCGGCCTGGGCGGCATGGACATCTTCGCGGCCATGCCCGGGCAGGGCGGCGCCTTCTCCGGGATCATCAACGTGGGCTCACCGGTGAACGGCCCCAAGGATGACTTCGGTTTCATCATCGATCCCTCTTCGACCCGCGGGTATTTCACCAGCAACCGTCCCGGAGGGCAGGGCGATGATGACATCTACGCCTTCGAGATGCTGGCACCGCTGGAGCAGCGCTACCTGTGCACGGGCCTGGTGGTGGATGATGAGTACGAGACGCCGGTGATCAACGGGGAGGTGCTGCTCTACGATGACAAAGGCGCGCTCATCGCCACCACCCGCACGGATGAGCGTGGGGAGTACTCCTTCGCTGTTGAGCAGGACCGGGCCTATCGCCTTGTGGCGCGCATGAAGGGCCGTTTCGATGGGGAACAGCACCTGAGCACCGAGAACATCGCCCAGCAACAGATCGTGGCACGGGATATCCACCTGGTGCCCGATGCCGGTGTCTGGTTGCGCGGTACGCTTCGCCTGAAGGACAAGCTGGGCTTCCTCGCCGGGGCGAACGTCACCATCGTGAACCTGAGCAGCTTCTTCTCCGAGACGCACGTCACCGGCGATGGGGGCGACTTCAGCTTCCGTCTGGCTTCCAACGAGGAGTTCGAGGTGCTCTTTGAGAAGCCGGGCTACTTCAGCCAGAGCGTGCCGGTCACCACCGTGGGCATGAAGCAGGGCATCATCGACCTGAACGTCGCGCACGAGCTGCGGTTCGAGGAGGTGCAGATGGGGGTGCCGCAACTCTTCAAGTATGTACGCTGGTCGACCGACGGGGTGAAGCTGGACCCGATCGCCCGCACCGAGCTGGATGCGTTCGCGGAACGTTTGTTGGTGAACCCATCGTTGAAGGTGGAGATCGCCGTGCATGCGGACACCCGTGGTGATGCGGCGGCCAAGCTCACCCTGACACAGCGCCAGGCGCAGGCCATCGTGGACCACTTGGTGGCCAAGGGCGTTCCCAAGGAACGGCTCGTGGCCAGGGGCTACGGCAGTGAGCGCCCGCGGAACCATTGTGTGCAGGGCGTCACCTGCACTGAGGAGGAGCACGCGGAGAACCGGCGGAACGAGTGGACGGTGACGGCGGTCACGCCTTGAGACCGACGACGCCCTCCGCCGGCAGTGGCTTGAACCGGTAGCCAGACTGCCGGGCGTACGCCAAGGTGGTGGGCAGCGCTTGCTCCAGCCGCGGCCAGGCCTTCACACTATCGTGGAACACGATGATCGCGCCGGGGCGCAGTCGTTCGGTGACGTTCCGCTCGCACTGCTCCGCAGAGATGGTCGTGTCGAAATCGGCACTGAGGATGTCCCACATCACGATGGTGAACCGCTTGCGCAACGCATCGCCCTGGCTTCGGGTGAGGTGACCATAGGGTGGGCGGAACAGCCTGCTGGCCGTGTGCGGCTGGCAGCGGAGCACATCGCGCAGGTAGGCGGCGTTCGGTGTGCGCCAACCATCGCTGTGCTGCCAGGTGTGGTTGCCCACGGAGTGCCCTTCGCGGCGGATGCGGTCCATCAGCTCCGGCTGTTCCGCGGCATGGCGGCCCACACAGAAGAAGGTGGCCTGTGCCTCGTGCTGCTTCAACACGTCCAGCACCCAGGGCGTGACGCCGGGCGTGGGTCCATCGTCGAAGGTGAGGTACAGCACGCGCTCGTCATCCGGCATTCGCCAAAGCAGGTCTCCGAAAAGGGGTTTGGCCAGTTCGGGGACGCGCTTCAGGTACATGCTCAGAAGCGCATGCGGGTGGTGCGTCGCGACATGGTCTGGCGACCTTGCATCAGCTCGTCCATGGCGCTCATGCGCTCACCCAGCTTCGCCTTCAGCTCATCGCTGGCCACGCTCTCCAAGCGGCCCATCACCGCATGGCTGATCGCCATCTCCTGCTCCAGCGGGGCCGAGAACCGCGGCTCCAGGCTCAGCATCCAGGTGAGGTTCTCCTCCATGATGGTGAAGATGCGCTCGTTCAGGGCATCGGCCTTGGCGCTGTCGCCAATGGCGTAATAGGCCTCCACCGTGGGCAGCAGGATGCGGTCGAAGGGCACGTTGCGCTCCGGCATCTTCTCCAGCGAGAGGTCCAGCACCTGGCGGGCTTCGTCCTTCCGCCCTTCGTCGATGAGCGCCTCGGCCAGGCTGCTCAGCTGGAGGCGCAGGTTGGTGGTCATGCGCAGGATGTTCTCGTCGAGGTAGATGTCACCCTCGGTGTCCATGTTGCCCCACTTGAACTTCTCCATCACGTTCTTGAACATCACGTCGGTGGCCACCCGGCCCTGCAGGTTCGGGTTGCGGTTCGGTGAATACACCGGGACCACGCGGTAGGTGAGGCCCTCCAGCTGGAAGTGGTCCTGCAGGTCGATGTAGCTGTCCGGTCCGGTCGTCACCGCGAAGTAGATCGGCCGTTCCCAGTTGTTGTTAGCCAGCAGGTCCAGCACCATCAGGTGGTTCTTCAGGAGCACCTGCCGCTTGATCTGCCAGTTCACCGAGCGCGCCCAGTTCGCAGTGTCCTTGATGGAGAGGGTGCCGTTGCTGAAGACGGTGGCGCTGTCCACCGCGATGCTGAACTTGTCCGTGGGGAACCAGGCGTCCTTCACCCCGCGCTGGAAGAGCACCTGCATGTTGCGGTCGTTGGAGGCGAAGTCCATCATCTCCTTCAGGTCGCGGTAGCCGGCCTTCCCTTGCGGGATGATCGCCACCACATCGCGCGTGCCCTGCCGGTACTTCTCGGGTGCCATGCCGAAGGGTACGGGTTCGCTGTCGTAGGCCTTGCGTCGCATCTGGTCGATGTACCAGTCGGTGTTCAGCAGGCTGAGGTTCACCACGCGCACGTCGGTGCGGATGCCCTCCACCTCCTGGGCGTACCACAGCGGGAAAGTGTCGTTGTCACCGTTGGTGAAAAGGATGGCATTGGGTGCGCAGCTCTCCAGGTAGTCCGCGGCGAGGTCACGTGCCGGGGTGCGGTTGCTGCGATCGTGGTCGTCCCACCCATCGGCCACCATCACACCGGGCACCACGAGGCCCAGGCCCGTGGCCAGTACCGCGGTCACCGCCTCCTGCCGCATCACGCGACCCAGCAGCATGAATAGGCCCACGGCCCCGATACCCACCGCGCCCATGTAAAGGATCGCGTAGGACACACCGTGCCCGTCGTCGCCGTCCAGCAGCAGGCGCAGCATCCCCAGACCGAACACCGTGCCTGCGGCAAGGCCCAGCTCCCGGTTCGTGAGCGCGCGGGCCGCATCGAACAGCGCGAACACCCCCAGTCCGATCCAGATGGCGAAGGCGTAGAACGAACCCACGTAGGCGTAGTCGCGCTCACGTGGCTGGTAGGGCGTCTGGTTGAGGTAGATCACGATGGCCACCCCTGTGAAGAAGAAGAGCAGCATCACGATGCTCCAATCCCGCAGGTGACGCATCAGTTGGTACACCAGGCCGATGAGGCCCAGGATCAGGGGTAGCAGGTAGAACTTGTTCAGCGCCTTGTTGTTGGTCAGGCTCGAGGGCAGTTGGTCCTGGTTGCCCAGTCGCTCGGCATCGATGGCCTTGACCCCGCTGAGCCAGTTGCCGTCCATGATGTTGCCATGGCCCTGCACATCGTTCTGGCGCCCGGCGAAGTTCCACATGAAGTAGCGCCAGTACATCCAGTCCATCTGGTAGCGGAAGAAGAACCGCAGGTTCTCACCCATGGTGGGCTTGCGGATGATCGTTGGCTTGCCCTCGCGATCGGTGGTGCGCATCGGCGTGCCCTTGAACTCGCTCCAGTCCTTGTAGGCGTTCACGTGGCTCTGCTGGCTGCTGTACATGCGCGGGAACAGCATGGTGAAGTCCGGGTCGTAGACCACTTCGGTGCCCTTGCGGGGATCGGTCACCACATATTCATGGCGCACCTCATGGCCAGGGTTCTCCTCCACGAAGTGGGCCGCGCTCCAGCGGTCGTAGAACTTCTTCACCGTGCGCCCGTTCTTCTCCACCAGGTAGGTGGCGGTGTGCACGGGGGTGCCGTCCTTGCGCTCATCGGCATAGGGCGAATCCCAGAACTGCCCCATCAGCAGCGGGCGGTCGCCGTACTGCTCGCGGTTCAGGTAGCTCAGCAGGTTGAAGACGTTCTCCGGGTTGTTCTCGTCGATCGGCGGATTGGCGGTGCTCCGGATCACGATCATGGCGTAGGTGCTGTAGCCCACCAGGATCACGCTCACGCCCAGGATCACGGTGTTCCAAAGCACCTTCTGGGTGCGCTGGGTGTGCCACAGGCCCCAGACAATGCCACCGATCAGCAGCAGGGCATAGATGAGCACGCCCGTGTTGAAGGGAAGGCCCAGGTCGTTCACGAAGAGCAGCTCGAAGGAGCCGGCCACCTTCACCAGTCCGGGGATGATCACGGCCTGGATGGCCCCGAGGATGACGGCCGAAACGATGAAGGTGGTGATGATGCCCTTCGGCGTCACCTCGTAGCGCTTGAAGTAGTAGACGAAGGCGATGGCCGGGATGCAGAGCAGGTTGAGCAGGTGCACCCCGATGCTCAGGCCCATGAGGTAGGCGATGAGGATCAGCCAGCGGGTGCTGTGGGCCTGGTCGGCCTCGCTTTCCCATTTCAGGATGGCCCAGAACACGATGGCGGTGAAGAAGCTGGACAGGGCGTAGACCTCGCCTTCCACCGCGCTGAACCAGAAGCTGTCGCTCCAGGTGTAGGCCAGGGCACCCACGATGCCGCTGCCCAGCACGGCGATCAGGGCCCCGTTGGTCAGTTCACGGCCCTCACGGGTGGCCATCTTGTAGGCCATGTGCGTGATGCTCCAGAACAGGAACAGGATGGTGAAGGCGCTGGCCAGGGCGCTGAGGATGTTCACGGCCACGGGTACGGTCTCCGGGGCAACGAAAGCGCTGGCCACCCGGGCCAGGATCATGAACAGGGGGGCTCCGGGCGGGTGGCCCACCTCCAGCTTGTAGGCCGTGGCAATGAACTCCCCGCAATCCCAGAAGCTGCTGGTGGGTTCAATGGTGACGATGTACGTCCAGGCGGCCACCAGGAACACCAGCCATCCGGTGATGATGTTCAGCTTCTTGAATTCCATGAGGTCGGTTGCAGGTGCGTTAGGGCCCGACCGGGGTGGCCAGGTGCCGTTCCGGTTGGGGAGGAGGCGAAAATACCAAAGTCCGGATGGGTGCCTAGTTGCGTTTCCCGGATCTTGTTAATTTTGCACCGCCGAAAGCCCGCGTAAGCGGTCTGAAGCTGATGATGACCGATGGTGTAACTGGCAACACGTCTGATTTTGGTTCAGAAGAGTCTAGGTTCGAGCCCTAGTCGGTCAACTCTGATAAGACGAAGCCCCGCGCAAGCGGGGCTTCGTCGTTACAACAGGCCGGACCAGGGCGAGAACCCCGGTTCTTAGACCGGGGCATCCGGGGCAGGGGAGCGTAGCAAGTGGCCGAAGGAAGCCCCGTCCCGCATCCAGTGCGGGAGGCCAACTCGGAGAAGATGAAGCCCCGCGCAAGCGGGGCTTCGTGGTTCCTGGCCCCTTGCTCAGGAAAGCAGGATCCGGTCGGGGTCCTGTTGAAGCATGCCGCACAGCACGGCATAGAGCTCAGGCAGTTCCTGGTGGAACAGGGTGGGCTGCTCAAAGAAGTACTCCACGGCCACCGCGAAGAACTCGGCCTGGTTGGCCCCCGCGTAGTCCCGGAAGAGCCGGCTCTCGCCCCG